>JAGQGA010000247.1 GCA_020432595.1 Anaerolineales bacterium
TCCAGGGGGAAAAAGGCTGATTTTACAGCGGCGACAGTATCCTTTGCTTCTCTCTAGCTCTACCTCCTGGTTATGCGCTGTCATTAATCGTCGCTTTTGCTGCCCATTAGCAGCCATGGGTTTGCCGCAGTGCGGGCACGTTGGCCGTTCTTCTTCACTCAATTGGCTCAAATTCTGTAGCTTGCTTTCCAAGACCAGTTCTTGCAGCATCTTCGTTCTCACGCTAGCTAGTTGTTTATCCACCTCAGCCTCTATCTCATTGAAGGTTGCTTTGGGTCTTTCTTCGCGCCATTGGCTCACTTCTTCACTTTTTTGACTAAACAGGTCTATCCACTCATCGCGCTTTTTCATCTTTCTTGTCTCCCGCTTTTTCCCCTAGTTTCTCATCAACAACAACTTCGCGCACCCAAGGGCAACAGAGGTTGCTACATGACCAACAGGGAGGGCAATAAGAAATCTCACGCAAAGGTTTTTTTCCCTCTCTCACCCCATCCTTACCAAACCTGACAGCAGGTGTCATGTATGCCGCGTATCCTTGTGGAAGATGAGACAGGTAGCAAGGGAAACCTGTCACTTGTTTCTTGCTTTGGAGGCAAAAATGACACAATTTGAGCTAGCGGCCGATTATGTGCCGATGGGCGACCAGCCGCAGTCGTTTCCCACCCCCCCACTCATCAAACGGCTTCGCGTCTGCCCAAACTCTCTGCCAAAATAGAAGTCACCAGAGAATTCATGCTAACACCTTCTTGTTTTGCCCGCATTACTAAACGGGCATGAATACTTTTGGGAACTCGTTGAATGAACTTGCCGCTATAACTGCCTTCGCTGCCCGGTTCTGGAACGGGCATGTTCAGGCTTTCTAAAGCGGCAATCGTTTCCTGCAAAGCATCCATGCCATTTTCAATGGCTTCCGCTATCGTGTTGCCATCTGAAATACACTCGGAAAAGTCAGGGAAAGAAATTAAATATCCGCCACCATCTTCTTCTGAAAGAGGGCGAATCTCGAACGGGTATTGACTTAAATTTTTCATGGCTCAATCCATCACAAAATCAACAAACTTTTTGACGTAAATCGGCTTGATAGGCCGATGTGCAGGGACAGGTAATGTCCGACCATCGGCACGCACAAAGACGACGTGACTTGTACCCCGTTGCCTCCACTCAATATTGTAAGCGGCGGCAACGGTTTTCAAACTTTCAATCCGCCAGTTAAGCGGATTGTTTTGCATCTGCTGGAGGATTTTGTCTGCTTTGCTCACGAGATTATGATACTAAATGCAGTAGCATGGTGCAAGAGGATAAAATTTGTCACGGCTGCCCAAACTGAAATGAAATCCTCTCATTCCCTTTTTCCAAACCTGACAGCAGGTGTCATGTATGCCGCCTATCCTTAAGGAAGATGTGGCAGGTAACAAGTGGCAAGTAGCAAGTCAGTCAAACTTGCCACCTGCCACTTGTTACCTGCTCAGGAGGCAAAGATGACACAATTTGAGCTAGTGGCCGATTATGTGCCGATGGGCGACCAGCCGCAGGCGATTGCGGAGCTGGTGGCGGGGGTAGATGGCGGGGAGCGGCGGCAGGTGCTGCTGGGGGCGACGGGGACGGGTAAGACGTTTACGATGGCGAATGTGATTGCCCAGACGCAGCGGCCAACGCTGGTGCTGGTGCACAACAAAACGCTGGCGGCGCAGCTTTACGCCGAGTTCAAGCGGTTTTTTCCCCACAACGCCGTCGCCTACTACGTCAGCTATTACGATTATTACCAGCCGGAAGCGTATGTGCCGCGCACCGACACCTATATTGAAAAGACCACCGACATCAACGAAGAGATTGAACGGATGCGCCACGTGGCGACGAATGCGTTGGCGACGCGGCGGGATGTGATTGTGGTTGCCAGCGTCAGCGCCATTTATGCGCTGGGCGACCCGGAAACGTATGGGCAGGCGTTTGTGCAGTTTGTGGTGGGGGAGATGAAGCAGCGGCAGCGGGTGCTGCGGCGGCTGGTGGATATTTATTATGAGCGCAATGAGCTGAATTTGAAGCATGGGACGTTTCGCGTGCGGGGCGATGTGCTGGAAGTGCGGCCGCCGCACGGGGATGATGTGTACCGGGTGGAGTTTTGGGGGGATGTAGTGGAGCGGATTAGCGAACTGGATGCGCTGACGGGGGAGGTGAAGCGGGAGCTACAGGAGCTAACGATTCGCACGGCACGCCATTTTGTGCTGCCGCAGGAAGAGATGGAGGGTTCGATTGCGCGGATTGAGGCGGAGTTGGCGGAGCGGTTGGCGGAGTTGGAAGGGCAGAAGCGGCTGCTGGAAGCACAGCGATTGGCGCAGCGGACGCGGTATGATATTGAGATGCTGCGGGAGCTGGGGTATTGCAGCGGCAGCGAAAATTATTCGCGCCACTTTTATGACAAGCCGGCCGGAACGCCCCCCTGGACGCTGCTCGACTACTTTCCCGATGATTTTTTGACGATGGTAGACGAAAGTCACATGACGCTGCCGCAAATTCGGGCGATGTTTCGCGGGGACAGGCAGCGCAAGGAGACGCTGGTGGAACACGGCTTCCGGCTGCCGAGTGCGCTGGATAATCGGCCGTTGACCTTTGCCGAGTGGGAGGACAGGGTGGGGCAGATGGTGTTTGTGTCGGCGACGCCAGGGGGGTATGAAACGGCCGTTTCCAGCCATATCGCCGAGCAAATCATCCGCCCCACCGGGCTGGTTGACCCCGACGTGGTGGTGCGCCCCACCGCCGGGCAAATTGACGACCTGCTGCTTGAACTGCGGCAGCGGGCGGCGCGGGGGGAACGGGCGCTGGTGACGACGCTGACCAAGCGCATGGCCGAGCAGTTGGCCGATTATCTGGCGGAAATGGGGCTGAAGGTGCAATATTTGCACAGTGAGATTGATACTTTTGAGCGGGTGGAGATTTTGCACGATTTGCGGGCGGGGGTGTATGATGCCGTGGTGGGGATTAACCTGCTGCGCGAAGGGCTGGATTTGCCGGAAGTGTCGCTGGTGGCGATTTTGGATGCGGACAAGGAGGGGTTTTTGCGCTCCGACACGGCGTTGATTCAGACGATTGGGCGGGCGGCGCGGCATGTGGCGGGGCGGGTGGTGATGTATGCCGACCGGGTGACGGATTCGATGCAGCGGGCGATTGACGAGACGAACCGGCGGCGGGCGAAGCAGGTGGCGTATAACGAGGCGCATGGCATTGTGCCGCAGTCGGTGCAAAAAGAGGTGGGGGAACGGCTGCGGCAGTGGGCGGCGGATGGGGATGTGGGGGGATTAACGGCCGTTGCTGAACCTACCCCCATCTACGAAACCAGCGACCTGCACGCTGAGATGGTGGCACTGGAGGCGGCCATGTTGGCGGCGGCGCAAAAGCTTGAGTTTGAAAAGGCGGCGCAATTGCGGGATAAAATGATGGCGATACGCGGCCAGCTTGTTTTGGTATAGAGTGGGGATGGTTGGAAAAAGGATTTATGATGTTAATAAAAGAAGAATCTCTGACAGCTATTTTTGAAGGATGGAATGGGTATCATCAGAGCATTGTCAATGCCGTGGAGCCATTGACGCGGGAACAGCTTGTATGGCGGCCGGCGCAAAACTTTCACTCGGTGGGGGGACTGGCTCGTCATATCAGCCTGGGGCGGCTAACGTGGTTGACACGTATGGCGGCACCGGGCAGTGCGGCGGTGGCGGCGCAAATCAGCGATTGGGTGGCTGATGACGATGGCAACCGGGACATTGTCGAGGAATCCATTGCCATTGTAGAGCAGCCAGCGGAGTTGGTGCGCTGGCTGAATTTGAGCTGGGGCATTGTTGAGCAAACGCTGACAGCCTGGGAGGTTCGTGACCTGTTTCAAACGTATCGGCATACGTGGAATGGGAATGTGTATGCGGTGTCACGGCAGTGGACGCTGTGGCGCGTCATGAATCATGATCTCCATCATGGCGGCGAGCTTTCGCTGATGCTGGGTTTACAGGGGATTGAGGCGTTTGAACTGAGTGCGCTTTTTGGGCATATTATTTTGCCGTCCCTAGCTTAACTGATCTTGTGTAGCTTGCTTGTTTTTGACAACAACTATCGCTTGGAGTATATTTTTTATGGTTTGAGCCTAGGTTAATCAAACTGTGTTTCGGGGTCTTGAATTTTCGATTTTGTAGTTCGACAATTTGATATGGCGAAGCGTTGAGAGTTCAAGGCTCTTTGGTGATCCTTTCTACCCACAGGAGGTTCTATGAAAAATCCAACCGTTGTTCGCGTTACCACGCTTTCGGTCTTGACTTCTCTTGTAGATGGTCAAGCAACTTCTGACGAGCTGGATATTATGTCCCAAGAAATTTCATCGGTGTTTGGTGTGGCAGAGGATGAGGTGCGCGGATTTGCCCAGAAATTGATAGACGTTTATCAAAAAAAGAACATTGCGGCGAATCCGGTTGCCTTGGTGAAGCAGGGACAAAGTGCCCTAGGGTCGCTTAGTGGCTCTAACCGCACCAAAACGATGGAAATTGCCCGGAAAGTTGCCAATAGCGGTGGTTTGGAAGCCAGCGAGGCGACCTTCCTAGACAATTTGGCACAATACGTCAAGCGTTATCGCCGTTGAGCCGAGATAGTGCATTTTGCATGATTTCCTGAACAATTTAAATCCATTGGGAGATACGACATACGATGACACATATTATTACAACGCTCTGTGTTGGGTGTAAAGACACAGCTTGTGTGGATGTTTGTCCGGTTGACTGTATTTATGGGGCCGATGAAGATTGGGAGCAACTGTATATTCAGCCTGAAGAGTGTATTGATTGCGGGTTATGCGTAGATGCTTGCCCTGTCGAAGCGATTTTTCCTGAGGAGGAAATGCCAGACCCGTTGAAAGCATCTATTGCGGTAAATTATGAGCACTTCGACCTTGAGCCACCAGATATTTAATCGTCGTGCTGTTTAAGGCCTTCTTTGCAGAGCAGGTGTGGTGAGAGAAATTACCCCATCTGCTCTTTTTATTTTGTATAAGGTATGGTGATTGGCCGGGAAATATCAAAATAGTCAAATTAAACAGTAACTCTGGTTTCGTTGTATACTTGTCCGCATGGAAGAAGTATTAAACAGTCCCCATTTTCAAAAAGCCGTAGCCGAATTGGCGCACAGCCTCGGCAAATCAATTGAAAGCATCATGCCAGAGGTCGAAGAGTGCCTCAAGGAGATGTATGCCACCCACAACCCGCTGGGTGACTTTATTGGCATGGTCGGCAGCCAGTTTCTGGTGTCGCGTGGTTATGACCATGTGATTGACGTAGATGCTGACCAACTGCGCCGCGTCGAAGAGCTGGTGCGAAGCCGTTCGGTGGCCTTTGTCATCACCCACAAAACCTACCTCGACACCTTTGTGCTGAGCGTGGTGCTGGGGCAAAACTACATGCCCATCCCCTACACCTTTGGCGGCATTAACATGAGCTTTATGGGGCTGGGGCAGTTGGGCCGGCAGGCAGGAGCCATTTTTATCCGCCGCTCGTTCAAAGACAATGACGTGTACAAAATGGTGCTGCGGCAATACATTGCCCATTTGGTGCGCCACAAAGCCAGCTTTATGTGGGCGTTGGAAGGAACGCGGTCGCGCACGGGCAAGCTGCTGTGGCCCAAGCTGGGGATTTTGAAGTATATGATGGAAGCGTCGCAGCAGTTGCGGCGCGACAGCGTGCAATATGTCCCGGTTTCAATTGTCTATGACCTGATTCCCGACGTGCATTCGATGACGGCCGAGCGCACCGGCAGCGAGAAAAAGCCGGAGAGCCTGGGCTGGTTTGTCAACTACATTCGCAGCATGATGAGCGGTGATTATGGCCGGATTACGCTGCGTTTTGGCGAGCCGGTGACGCTGGCGGAAACGCCCAACGTGCCAGAAGTAGATTTGGAAATTCAGGCGCGGTATTCATCCGACCAAATTGCGCTGCAGAAGCTGGCGTTTGAACTGGTGCACCAGATTAACTGCGCCACACCGGTGACAACGACCTCGCTGGTGTGTACGGCATTGTTGAGCAAGTTTGCCGCCAGCAAAGCTGAGATTGAGCGGGATGTGGCGCAATTGATGACGATTGTGGCGCGGCGTGACCCCAAGGCAGTGCTGTCGCCGGAGGTGGTGCTGCGGGAGCGGGTGGGGCAGGCTTTGGAACTGCTGGTGAAGGACGGGGTGGTGGAGCGCAAGGGGATGGGGCTGGAGGTTCGGTACGCCATTCCGCCGGAAAGCTATCTCATGGCGGTGTATTACAGCAATATGGCGATTCATCATTTGGTGAACCATGCCTTTATTGAGCTGGCGCTGCTGCACGTGGCGGCGAAAGAACGGCCGAAACCGCTGCTATCGTTTTGGGCGGAAATGATGCGGCTGCGCGACTTGTTTAAGTTTGAGTTTTACTACCCGACACGGCCGCAGTTTAGCGATGAGATTGAGGCGGAATTGGCGTTGATGGCTCCAGATTGGGAGGCACGGCTGGGAGAAACGGCCGTTTTGCAAACCCAACCCCTCTACGTTGCCCACGCCATCCTCGCGCCCTACATCGAAGCGTACCGCGTCGTTGCCTTTGCCTTGCAGCAGCGGCAGCCGGGCGAGCCGTCTGACGAAGAGAAATTTCTCCAGCACTGCATTGCGTTGGGCGAAGAGCTTCATTGGCAGGGGGAAGTGCAGCGGTTGGAAGCGATTTCGCGCCCGTTTTTGGTCAATGGCATCCATTTGGCGCGGAATCGGGGGCTGATTGACAATCCGCAGCCGCAGGCGATGACCAACTTCTTGCGTGAGTTGGACAAGATCGGCGGGCAGTTGCACACGCTGCAAAGCTGGACGCTGACGCGGGACAAGGCGCATTTGCCGCCACCGTCGCTGGCTGAGATTTTGCCGGAAACGGCCGTTTCAGAATCCGTTATCCAGGAAGTAATGGTCTCGCCCGAAGGTGCCCACATCGGCGCTTTCTTTGACCTGGATCGGACGCTTATCGAAGGGTTTTCCGCCAAGGAGTTTTTCCAGGAGCGGCTGTTTAGCCGCACCATGACCGCCCGTGAAGTGGTGTCACAGTTTGCCGGGGTGCTGGTCTACGCGATTGGCAACCGCAACTTTGCCAGCCTGGCGGCGGTGAGTGCGCGGGGGGTCAGCGGCACGCCGGAGTCGGTCTTTATGGAGTTGGGGGAGGAGGTGTACCGCAAACATTTGGCGGACAAGATTTACCCGGAGGCGCGGGTGCTTGTGCAGGCGCATCTGGCGAAGGGGCATACGGTGGCGATTGTGTCGGCGGCGACGCGCTATCAGGTGGAGCCGGTGGCGCGGGAGTTGGCGATTCATGAGGTGATGTGTACGAGAATGGAGGTGAAAAACGGCCGTTTTACCGGCCAAATCATCCATCCACCCTGCTGGGGCGAAGGCAAAGCCTACGCCGCCCGCCAGTTGGCCGAAACCCACAGCTTGGATCTGGCTCAAAGCTACTTCTACACCGACAGTGCCGAAGATTTGCCGCTGCTGGAAATCGTCGGCAAGCCACGCCCGCTGAACCCCGATGCCGAACTGGACAAAATTGCTCTGGAGCGCGACTGGCCGATTCAACGGTTCCGCAGTGGGGCGCGCCCCGGCATGACCCATTTGGTGCGAACGGGGCTGGCCTTTGGCA
>JAGQGA010000248.1:0-5637 GCA_020432595.1 Anaerolineales bacterium
TGTTTACCAAGATTAAATCATCCCCCCGCAAATTGCAAAAGCAGGGGCATTTATGATAAACTCCATTGGTTATGAATGCGCTTGTCTATCTTTGGCCTCTGGTCATTGAGTTAGGTGATTTTCAAATCCAAAGCGTCACCCCTCTAAGCGAAGTTGCTTGGTTTGCCGCTGGCTTACTGCTGTTGGCCGGCTCGTCGGCTGCAGTGCTGTGGTGGAACCGCCGAGCGTATTCTGACCCCTTTATTGAAGAGTGATTGGAGAATTGAGATTTTTGCCGTATCAACCAACTGGCCTCTTAGATCTCCAGCCTGTAACCCAAAATCCCTGTAAATTTACAAAGATAGGAGCTTTGAATCACCATGATTGATGTCAATCAGTTGCGCCGCAATACGGCGTTCTTGCACGATGGAAACCTGTTTAAGGTTACTGACTATAGCCATAACAAAACGGGGCGTGGCAAGGCGACCATTCGCGTCACCGTTCGCAACATGCGGACGGGTTCCATTACCCAGCTCACCTTCAACTCCAGCGACCGGGTGGAGGATGTGCGCTTGGAGAAACGGACGTATCAATACTCGTATGACGACGGCCGTTTTTACGTCTTTATGGACACCGAAACTTACGATCAAAAAGAGGTCGCTTATTACACCTTCGACGACCACAAGCAGTATTTGCGCGAAAACATGGAAATTGACCTGCTGACCTATGAAGGGGAAGTGCTGGATTATGAACTGCCCAAGTCCATGGAATTTGACGTGGTTGAGTCTGAAAATGCGGTGGCTGGCGATACGGCAACGGGGGCCACGAAAGAGGTGATCACCGACACCGGCCTCAAGGTAAAAACCCCTCTCTTTGTTAAAGAAGGGGATCGCATCAAGGTCAACACCGACACCGGCGAATACATCACTCGCGTTTGATCGAACTGATGCCAGTTAAGCCTGCCAACCAGGAAGACTGGCATCATCCTCTTTTCTCTTACCTCCTCGCAGCTTACTGCCGGAAAAAGAAAATAGCCTAGCAAGTACCATGAAGGATCATGCCATCTCTTCGCTAGAGATGGTGCCTAATAGCCGGTAGGCAGTTGGTTCATCCAAAATCAGGTCGGTGATGTAGCGACCGGCCAGGGCGGCCTGTAGAGCTGCCAGTTTGTGATAGCCGGAGACAACGCAAATGGCGTGGTTCACATGGCGCAGCAGTGCTAAGTCTGGGCCACAGGCTCGTTGGTTTAGCTGGATGTCTGCATAGCTGCCATCGGTGCGAATCATGATGTTGGCGATGCTGCCCACAATTTGCTCAGCTTGCATAACAGCATAATCGGCTGGGGTTAGATAGTTGCTGGCATAGAGGGCGCTGGCTTGGCTGCCGTGAAAGGTGCCCACGCTGAAGAGAACGGCATCCAATTGTTGTTGGAGCTTTAGAATGCGTTGGGTGGAGCCTTCTCGCCAAACGGCCGTTTTTGTCTCCGCAAAGTCAAACAATGTTGGCACATACAGCAGATGCGCCATTGCCTCATAGTTGCTGGCAAAGCGTGTCACCAGATCAATGGCGGAACAAATACCGGCCGTTGGCAAGGCATTGCCCCCAGTTAACTGCACAACGTGGGCGTTGACCAACTGTTTGGGGGTAAGGTGTGGGGCGATGGCACTCACGGTTCCTCCCCAAGCGATCCCTAGCATCATGTCAGAAGTCATGATTTGGTTCAGGTAATTGGCGGCGACCCGCACAACGCGATCTTGCCAAACTTCCCATCCAGCAGCTTCGGCGACGGGAACAACCACAACATCTTGCAGGTTGTAATGCAGCTTGATGCGCTCTTCCAGCGACCCGGCACGCCCATGCAAATCATTAATGCGGATTTCCACCAGCCCATTATCCCGTGCCCAGGTAAGCAAGCGCGAAATCGTTGAGAGCGAAACCTGTAACTCGGTCGCAATCTTTTTCATGGGCAGGTTTTGATAGTAATACATTTGCGCGGCTTGCAGCGCATCTTCGGCTTGTTTACGGTTGGCTTCCATAGTTTTTAAAGGGTGTGAACAGATTTGCAGCCATACTAACCATTTTTGCAAATTTTTGCAACAGCATTGACAATTATTTCATCGCTTGTATCCTAGGTATAAGAAGAGAAAGAGGCAGATAACCTGACACCCTCCAATTAAGCTGTCCCCATTGCAACGTTGCGCCAACCTAGCGTTGGCAAGCTGTTCTTAAAACGATGCAAAATCATTTGACCAAGGCTTCCGAAAATTTGATTCTGGCGTTGGACGTTGGTACCTTGAGTGTGCGAACGGCCGTTTATGATCAGCACGGCAAGCTGGAAGCGTTGGTTTCGCGCCCTATTGGCTTACAGCGGCGGAGCGAAGTCGAGGTTGAGCAGGATCCCCTTGAGCTAAAAGACAAGCTGCGTGAAGCATTGCAGGAAATTCTGGCCTTGCCGCTGGTGCAAGAGCGGGGAGTTGCCGTGGCCGGGCTGACGACACAGCGTTCAAGCGTGGTGGCCTGGAATCGGCGCACGGGCAAGCCGCTTTCCCCAGTGTTAAGCTGGCAAGATCGGCGAGGTGGGGATTATTTAAAGCCGCTGGCAAGCAAGCGAACGGCTATTAAGCGGAAGAGTGGCCTTTTTCTTTCCCCCCACTACGGTGCTAGCAAGTTGCGCTGGCTTCTGGATCATTGCCCGTCATTACAAGAGGAAGCCGACCTCATCTTTGGGCCATTAGCTGCCTTTATAATCTTCGGCCTGCTTGAAGACCATCCCTGTGTCGTTGATCATGTGAATGCCTCGCGGACGCAATTGATGGATTTGGTTGAACGTGATTGGTCGGAAACGCTGCTGACGCAGTTTCAAATTGACAAGGGACTGCTGCCAGCCTGCCAGCCAACGCAATCATTTTTTGGCTATATTGCGGGTACGGTTGTACGGAGATTCCATTAACGGCCGTTAATGGTGACCAAAACGCCGCCATTTATGGCTCTGGCTCACTGGATGATGATACATGTATTGTCAACATCGGTACAGGTGCCTTTATCTTGCTGCCCACCGGCAAACGTCCCATTGACCACCCGCGCCTGCTGGCAAGCATTGCCACCAGCACCGCCACCAACGCCACCTATCTGCTCGAGGGGACGGTCAACAGTGCCGGGGCAGCTATCCAATGGGCGGCAGAAAAGTGGGGCGAACCCGACCTGATACCGCAGCTTGAGCAGTGGTTGGCAGAGATTTCTGATCCACCGATCTTTGTCAACACCATTGGTGGGTTAGGTTCGCCGCTGTGGATTGATGGCCCACCCCCTTATTTTGTTGGGAATGGCACGCTGGCCGCAAAAGCGGTAGCGATTATGGAGAGCATTGTTTTCCTGCTCAAGCTGAATTTGGAAACCATGCGTAATACCGGGCAAAGCATCAAGCGGATTCGTATTAGCGGTGGTTTGTCGTCGCTAGATGGGTTGTGCCAACTGCTGGCTGATATTTCGCAGCTTGCGGTCATTCGTTCAGAAGAGCGGCAGTCAACGGCACGTGGCATTGCCTGGTTGGCGACGCATCAGGATCGAGGCTGGGCGAGTTACCACGAGCAATATTTTCTACCCAGGCAAAATCGGCCGTTGCATAATCGCTATCGGCAGTTTTGCGCCCAACTTGGTTCGATTTGAAGGCAGTTGATAGCAAACTATGACCAGGAGGATAATAGAGTAAGCGATGGCAGCGACGAGAAATAAGAACACGTGGCAAACCGTTCGCAATGCAGTTGAGGGGTATCTCTATTTAGCCCCAACCCTCATCATTTTGGGTGTGTTTGTTTTTTATCCCATCATTGGCTCATTTCGGCTGAGCTTGACGCGGGTAGCTCCTTTTGGCAACGCGACCCGCTATGTGGGGGCTGAAAATTACCAGCGGCTGTTGACCCAAATCATTGAGGGGGGCGATTATTGGAACAGCCTAAAGGTGACGTTTTTCTTTACCCTGGGCACCGTTCCCGTCGGGATTTTTATCGCCGTGGTGCTGGCTATTGCGCTGTCGTACCCGCTGCGGCGGCTTTCCTGGTTTCACCGCCTCCTAATCTTTGTGCCAATTGTCATCAGCAGTGCAGTGACAGGCGTGTTGTTTCGCTGGCTTTATAACCCGTCGGTGGGCTATATCAACCATTGGCTGTCGCTCATTGGCATTGACCCGGGGCCGGACTGGTTAGCCTCGAAGGATTGGGCATTAACGGCCGTTATCATCGCCGTTGTGTGGCGGCAGCTAGGCTTCAATACCATTATCGCCCTCGCTGGTGTCCAAAACATAGATAGCTCCTACTACGAAGCCGCTAAGGTGGACGGAGCCAATTTGTGGCACCGCATTCGCCACATCACCCTCCCCCTGCTTTCGCCCACCCTCTTCTTCCTCCTCATCATCAACGTCATCAACAGCCTGCAAACCTTTGCCGAAATCAATATCCTGACCGACGGCGGCCCCGGACAAGCCACCACCAATTTAGTCTACGCCATTTTTGTTGATGCTTTTGTTGGCACACCGCTACGAGGTTTCGCCTCGGCGCAAGCCTATCTACTGGCACTGCTGATTCTCGTCATGACCATTATTCAATTTAGAGGTTTTGGTCGGAGGGTACATTACACATGAGTTCAATCATTGAAACCCCAGAAACAGCAAAAACTGACGGGGCAGAAAAAGTGGTTGGCTCCGCCAGATTACGGCGGGATGATCTGCTCATGCAAATCTTTCTTATCGCCGTTGGCCTCATGATTGCCATGCCCATCATCATTGCAATTCTCACCAGCTTTAAGTCGGTCACCGACATCAATAGCAACCCATACAGCATTTTTCCGCGTACATGGACATTTGAAAATTACGCAACCGCGTGGAATGCCAACCCATTTGGCCGGTATCTGATTAACAGCACCATTCAATCCGGTGTAATCGTTTTGTGCCAGGTGCTGTTTAGCGTTTTGGCAGCCTTTGCCTTTTCTTTCCTCGATTTTCCTGGCCGCAACGTCATCTTTTACATCATTTTGGCAAGCCTGATGGTGCCATTCCAACTCACGTTTATCCCCAACTTCATCTTTGTGAGCCAACTGCCAGATCGCTGCATTGCGCTGCTGGGCGAATCAGCATCCATTTGCAACCATATCGGTGCCAATACCTATGTTGGGTTGACCATTCCCTTTTTAGCCAGCGCTTTTGGTGTCTTTTTGCTGCGCCAATTTTTCCTGTCCTTGCCGAAAGATTTGCACGATTCGGCTCGCATTGACGGGGCAAGCAACTTTCGCTTTCTCTGGCAAATTGTTGTACCTCTCAGCAAAGGGTCTATTAGTGCCCTGACTATTTTTTCCTTTCTCAGCGCGTGGAGCCAATATCTATGGCCGCTGATCATTACGAATGATCAGGAAATGCGAACCATTCAAATTGGTATTCGCTTTTTCCTCTTTGACCAGGAGCGTGGCGTGGAATGGGGGCCACTGATGGCGGGGGCGGTGATTGTGATGCTGCCAACGCTGCTTATTTTCTTGGTTGCCCAACGGCAGCTTGTAAAGGGGATTGCCATGACGGGCATCAAATAGCCTGTTTCATGTTGTTTGTTAACGGCCGTTTGTCGGCCATAAACAGAGCCTTCACTGTTGCTATCTATGCGTCATAGAAGGCAA
>JAGQGA010000248.1:5737-7635 GCA_020432595.1 Anaerolineales bacterium
CATGTTGTTTGTTAACGGCCGTTTGTCGGCCATAAACAGAGCCTTCACTGTTGCTATCTATGCGTCATAGAAGGCAAACTATCTCAATTTTTTAAGGAGAGAGATATGAGAAAAGATCGTTTTCGTTTGTTGTTCCTATTGCTGTTCGCCTTTGTGCTGGCAGCATGTGGTGGTGATGCCGCGCCAGTAGCCGATTCTGGCGGCGGTGACCAGGCTGAGCAAAGCCAGGAAGCCGAAGCTGGTGGCGAAGAGGCGGTTGTAGAGGAAGAAACGGCCGTTGAAGAAGCCCCTGCCGAAGAAGGCGTTGTCACCATCGAATTTTGGCACGCTATGGGCGGTGAACTGGGCGAGGTAGTTGACGAACTTGTTGCCCGCTTCAACGATAGCCAGGACAAGATCGTCGTTAACTCGACCTACCAAGGCACCTACGATGACACCTACAACGCCCTCTTAGCCGCCTTTGAGACTGGCACCGAACCCAATATCGTCCAGAATTTTGATCTTGCATCCCAAACCATGATTGACACGGGACGCTTGATACCCGCCTACCAACTCATGAACGCCGACGGCTACGATGCCAATGTGTTTGTACCGGCCGTGCGCGACTACTACTCCGATGCCAACGGCATGGTCTCTATGGCGTTCAATAGCTCCACCCCTATTGCCTACTACAATGTTGAAATGTTTGAAGCGGCTGGGGTCGAGCCACCGGCCGAGGGCGAAAGCTGGTCAGTTAGTGAATTCATGGCGGCTTGTGATGCCATCCAGGCCAGCGGCGTGCCAAACTGTATCGCCTTGGGTCAGGTTGGCTGGTACTTTGAGCAGATTTTGGCAAACAGCGGCGGGCTTTACTACAACAACAATAACGGCCGTACTGGCCGCGCCACCGAGGTTGTCTTTAATCAGGGTGTTGGTGTCGAGGTCTTTGATTTCCTCTCTGGCCTGGTTGCCAATGGCTACTCGCCAAACCTGGGGAACACCTGGTCTGATACCGATGCCGTCTTCTTTGCCAAAGAAGCCGCCATTGTTTTTGACTCCACCGCTGGGGCACGTGGGTTCCAAGACGGTGCCGAATTTGAAGTTGGCACTATGTTCATGCCTTATGCCGATAGTGCTGGCGAGCGCAATGGTGTCATCATTGGTGGTGCCGCCCTGTGGCTCATTGACAGCCCAGATTCAGCCCAAGATGCTGCGTCCTGGCAGTTTATGAAGTTTATGGCGGAAGAAGCACAGCAGGTAACGTGGCACACGGGCACCGGCTACTTCCCCGTCCGCACAGACATTCGTGACAACGCTGATTTGCAAACTTTCTGGGCAGAAAACCCGAACTTTGTAACAGCTATCAACCAACTAGAAACCACCAAGACAACCTTGTCTGATGTCAGCCCCAATTATGCCGTCTTAGGTGGCCGTGCCGGCCCGGCACCGGCCATCCGCCGCTATATTGTGGAAGCATACAGCTCCGTTTTGGATGATGGGCTAAGCGCACAAGAGGCACTTAACCTAGCGGCTGAAAAAGCCAATGTTGAACTGGCTGATTACAACGCTTTCTTTGGCGAGGAAACGGGTAGTGCTGCCGAGCAGGCCGCCGAGGAAGAGGTAGCCGAAGTCGTTGCCAGTGCCCCAGAAGGTGCTTTGGAACTTGAATTCTGGCACGCGATGGGTGGCGAGCTTGGCGAAGTTGTGGATGAATTGGTTAACCGGTTTAATGCCAGCCAAAGCGACATTTTCGTGAAGGCAACCTACCAGGGGACGTATGACGACACCTATAATGCCCTGCTGGCTGCGTTTGAAACGGGTACCGAGCCAAATATCATCCAGAACTTTGATTTAGCATCGCAAACAATGTTTGATACCGGCCGTTTGGTACCCGCCCATCAACTGATGGCAGCCGATGG
>JAGQGA010000249.1 GCA_020432595.1 Anaerolineales bacterium
CCGCCTCTGCCCCTTGTGTGGCAAACATCTGCACATGCTCCCGCACCTCGTCATCTTCCAGACCATATTCCAGGGCTAGATCATCTATCTGCGCCTCAGAAATAGTGGCGTAGGCCTGCTGCACGGCGGCCACATACCTTGCTCCGTGCTGGCTGTACTTAACGGCAAGCTCCGCCGCCAACTCCCCCAGCGTGCGTGACCCGTCCAACATTTCCCAAAAGGCCGTTCCCACTTCATCCAGCGAGAAGTAGGTACCACTGTTCATATCAATGAGAATCGCTTCCCCAGCAACAACCTCAAAAGTTACATTTTGCGCCCGTTTTAAAACTGTAGCGTGATTCATCAACATTATCCTTGCCGTATACTTTTAAGGGCATGAATTATCATATTGCGGGAGATTAGAGATTGGAGATTGGTGAAGGTTCATAATCTCCAATCTCTAATCTCCAATCTCCATTTGCAAAAGCCAATTTACGCCCCTGCTCACTATCAGCTATACTTCTGCCCATGCGTTGGCATTTTCACCACCTGACGATTGAGGGCAATAGCAATGATCCCACGTTGGCGCAAAGCTGGCAAACCTCGTTTGCTTCGCTGGCGACCAGTACGGCCGTTCCGGATCTCATCTGCACGCTTGACGTGGTAGACCACATTCCCGCCCCCCCTCCGGGCAACCCCGACTTTCAGCAGGGGGATTTGCTCCACTACTATTGCCATGGGCAGGAAATAATCGCCCATTTTCCCCGCTATGGGCAGTTGCGGCTGGATTTGGACAAGGGGGTGAGTGCGGGGCGGGTCATAACGGCCGTTTTAGACAACTATGGCGTGCTCGAAGACCTCATCGCCATCAGCCTGTCGCCCCATTTGCGGCGGCGCGGGTTGTTTCTCATCCACGCCTTTGCAGCGGCGTTTCAGGGCAAGGCGGTGCTGCTGGTAGGCGGCATTGGCGCGGGCAAAACTACCACCGGCATGGCCTTGCTCAACGCCGGCTGGCAGTTGCTTTCTAACGATTCCCCCATGGTGGCAATACAAAACGATGCGCCAACCATTTTGAGCTACCCCGGCGTTTTAGCCGCCTATCCCGACACCTTTGCCCGATTTGCCGCCACCCAACACGTAGCCGCGCTGCCCGCCAGCAAACAAGGCCGCCAGAAGCGCATTGTGTCGCCCCACGCCATTTGGCCCGACGTGTGGCTGGCGGCTGCCCCCATCCACGCCATCTGTTTTCCCCAAATTGAAGCGCGGTCCGACCATGCCCTCCGGCGGTTGGCACGGCCGCAAGCGTTGGCGCACCTGCTGCCCCACGCCATCGAGCAGTGGGATACGGCCGTGATGCCGCAGCACCTAACCGCTTTGCGCCGCTTGGCCGAACAAGCCCCCGCCTATGCGCTTTTGCTGGGGCCGGATGTAGCCACCATTCCCGCTTTGCTTCAAGCTGCGTTGTAAAGGAATCAGGTTTTTAGGATGCGGATAAACACGGACGAACGCGGATTTGACCTGATTTTAGCCATCAAATGCCCCGAAATCAGGCTAAATCAGGGAAATCTGCGTCCCAAAATTGGCTGCTAGAGCGTATGCAAGGCTGCCAGCAGTTGCGCTTCGTCTGTGCCGATGGTGAGGTGATAGGCTTTGGCCTGATTGATGAGCGGCCTGAGTTGCGCCAGATTTTTGCTCCACACGGCTTCGCTGTCGTAGTACAGGCTGTTGTGGACGATGGCTTGCCAAACGGCCGTTTCTTCCGCCGAGCGCAGCGTGGTTTCCGGGTGGTCGTGGCGGGTCATGAGGCAGAGGGTGATGTGGGTGGGAAAAACGGCCGTTTGCCACACCCGCGCCGCCCCCACCTGACGCAAATCCAAACTGTATTTCGTCTCCTGCCGCACCACCTCCTGCGCCAAAAACGGCCGTAGCGCCGGAAACTGCCCCAACACATCCCGCCGCAGCTTGATTTTGCCCACGGGAAACCCCAACAACTGCACCCGCCCGCCCGTCGAATTCACAAACACCATGCTGTCGGTCAGCAGGGCGTGGTCGGCCAGCGCCAGCCGGAGCGCGGTGGTGGATTTGCCGGTGTTGTGGGGAGCCAGCAGCAGCAGTGCCTTGTTATTTTGCACCAGGCAAGAAGCGTGCAGCAGCCCCAGCCCACTGGCAATGAGAAAGTTAAGCAGAATGGTGTGGAGCAAACATTGGCTGACCAGATCGGGGCGTTGGGCTAGTTCGGGTGATAAAACGGCCGTTGCCCGCTTTTTGCCCAAATCCACATGCGCTTGCCCCCATTGGCCTAGCTGAATCAGCAGCCAGTCGGCATCCCCGGTGTAGGTTAGCCGCTGCATCAAATCATCGGGAACCGAGCCGGGAGCCACGGCGGCGGGCTGCACCACAAGCTGGATGGTGCAAGGGGGATCGGCCGTTGGCGTGGCGGTGGTGTAAAGGGGGAGGGTGTGGTTAACGGCCGTTAATACCCCCGCCTCATTGCTCATCACCTGCACCGCCCGCCCCATCAGGCGAAAATTGCGCTCAAAACGGGGCGCAGCCTGCCGCCGAAACCAGAAATCTTCCAGCCCGTCGGCGTATGTTTGGTAAGAAATTGCATCATTCATAGCCATTCTCGCACGCTTCGGATAAAACAGCAGGATGAAGCGTCGTTCAATCTTAACCATCTTCCGGCTGCTGTCGAACAGTTTGGCCTATTTGGCAATGCTGGTCGTGGCTGGTTTTATGCTGCGCCGCTGGCTTTTTTTGCTGGCCGCTTGGTCGCCGCCAGCCGAAACCTCCGAGGTTGGCAAACCCTCTGAGGCCTTCCCAACTGTGCTATTGTTGGTTCCTTTTCGCAATGAAACGGCCGTTTTGCCCACCCTGCTCACCCATCTCGACCAGCTCCGCTATCCGGCGCAGCAGTTAACCACACTGCTCATTGACGATGGCTCAAGCGACGGCAGCCCGCAGTTGGCGCAGGCGTGGGTGGGGCAGCAGCCGCGCCGTCACCTGCTGCGTTTGCCCAGTACCGTCGGCAAGGCGGCGGCACTCAATGTGGCGTTGGCGCAGTTTGCCCAGGGGGAACTGGTGGCGGTGTTGGATGCCGACGAACGGCCGTTTCCCACCACCCTTCTCCACCTCGCCACCCACTTTGCTGACCCACGCTTGGGGGCCATAAACGGCCGTCGTGCCGTCGGCAACCCGCTGGCCTCCATCTTTGCCAGCGTCAGCACCATCGAAAACATGGTGCATCAGCTTGTGACCATGCAGTCTAAAGAGCGGCTGGGGCTTGCTCCCGCCCTGCTTGGCTCCAACTGCGTTTACCGCCGCCAAGCCCTTACCGAAGTGGGCGGCTTTCAGCCCGGTGCCTTGTTGGAGGACAGCGAGATCACGGTCAGATTGGCATTGGCCGGATGGCAAACACGCTTTTGCCCCGAGGCCGTCAGCGTTCATGACGTGGCACAAACGCTGGGTGGTTATTGGCGGCAGCACCAGCGTTGGTCAAGTGGCTTTGGCAGCGTGGTGCGGCAGCAAGCAGCGGCCATTCTGACGCGGTGGCAGCTTCCGTGGCGGCTGCGGCTGGAACTGCTGGTGTTTTCGGCCGGGTATGCGGATCGGGTGGCGTGGTTGGTGCTAGGGCTGTGGCTGGGGGGGAAAACGGCCGTTTCTCGCCGCCCATCCCTCCCCTTGCTAACTATTTTGCTCACGAGTTTGATCACGCCCCTGTTTCAAGCTATGGTTGCCCTGCACCACGCCCAAGCTCCGGCGGCACTGCGGCGGCGACTGTGGCTGCTGCCGTGCTTGCTGCCCCTGGACATGGCAATTGGGCTGGCGGGGCTGCTGCAAAAAACGGTGTCTTGGGAGGCGCGAGAGCAGCATTAGTATGTGAACGGTGAAATTCTTGGACACAGAACAAGAAGTTACACAGAGTTACACAGAGATAGGAAAGAGGTTCACAGAGGAAGCGAGACAAACAACGCCTTTTTTCTCTGTGCTTCTCTGTGTCTTCTCTGTGAACCTCTGTGTAACGTTTTTGGTTCTGGCTTATCCAGGTTAGGAAAGAGGATTCGGCTCATTGGAAGATTTTATTATTTTGGGGGCGGGTGTGGCTGGGTTAACGGCAGCGCGGGAACTGCTGCGGCAGGGGCAGCGGGTGACGCTCATTGAGAAGGGGCGGGAGGTGGGTGGTCTGGCGCGTACCTTTGAGCGCGAGGGGTTCCGCTTTGATTTGGGCGGCCATCGCTTTCACAGCAACAACCCGTCGGTGGTGCAATGGCTGCACGAACTGGTGGGGGAGGATTTGCTGCGGGTGCCGCGTGTGAGCCATATCAAGCTAAACGGCCGTTTTGTCACCTACCCCATCGCTTTCCCCAACGCCTTCACCGCCTTTTCCCCCCTCCAAGCCACCCAACTGGCCGCCAGCTACGCCCTGGCTCACCTCACCGAACGCCACCGCCCCGACCACTCCTTTGAAGATTGGATCATTAAGCGGTTTGGTCCGCTGATGTACCAGCACTTTTTCCAGCCCTACACCGAAAAAGTGTGGGGCGTACCGGGGCGAGAGCTGGCGGCAGAATGGGCAGCAGCGCGAATCGGCCTGCCCAATTTGTGGCAAGCCGTCCGCCATACGCTGCGCCCGTCGGCCATTCCCCCGGCCACGGCCATTGACCAGTTTTACTACCCGCGCTATGGCTTTGGCACCATTCCCCAGGCACTAGCCCGCGATATTATCGCCCACGGCGGGCAAATTTTGACCGAGGCCACGCCCGATTGCATCCAGCCTGGCCGCAGTGGATTTGAGCTATTTGGCACAACCCCCGCCGGGTCATTTCGGCTGCGGGGGCATGAACTGATTTCCACCATTCCGCTGGATCACCTGCTGGGGCTGTTGCCGCCAAACGGCTCCGCCCATCCCCTGCACTATCGCGGCCTTATCTGCCTTTTGCTCGCCATCCGGCGGCCACAAATTAGCGGCGATAGCTGGACTTACTTCCCTGAACCGTCGCTGCTTTTTGGCCGCACCCACGAACCGAAAAACTGGTCGCCGGCGATGGTACCCGATGACAACCACACCTCGCTGTGTGTCGAAATCTTTGCCAGCCCCGGCGACCCCGTTTGGTCGTGGCCCGATGAGCAAATTCGCCGCCATGTCGTGGCGCAATTGGCGCAAATTGGCTGGCTGGCAGCGGAGGAGGTGCGCCACGCCTGGGTGGTGCGCCTGCGCCACGCCTACCCGCGTTATGATGTGGGCTATCGAGCGCATTTGACCCAGGTACACGATTTTTTGCGCCAGTGGCCGTGGCTGCACCTGGTTGGCCGCACCGGTTCGTTCCGCTATCTGAACAGCGATGGTGTTGTTGAAGATGTGTTTCGCTTTCTGGCGCACCGTTTCCCGCAAACGGCCGTTTCGGTTCAACCCATGCCGCAGCAAAACGGCCGTTGGGCATAACGATGACTACTCCCTTTTTCTCCATCATCATCCCCGTGTTCAACGGCGGCTCCCTGCTGGAAATGTGCCTCCGCTCCGTCCACGCTTCCACTTTCACCGATTGGGAACTCATTGTAGTAAACGACGGCTCTACGGATGACTCGGCAGCCGTGGCTCACCACTGGGGGGCAAGGGTTGTGCCCATGAACGGCCGTTTCGGTCCCGCCGCCGCCCGCAACGAGGGAGCCAAGTGGGCAAACGGCCGTTACCTCTTCTTCACCGACAGCGACTGCCAGCTTCACCCCCACACCCTCAGCCGCGCTGCCCACATTTTGCAAACCGACCCCACCCTTGATGCCCTCATTGGTTCCTACGACGACGAGCCGCTGGCGCAAAATCTGGTTTCGCAATACAAAAACCTCCTGCATCACTACATCCATCAGACAAGCAGCGAAACGGCGCAAACTTTTTGGACGGGTTGCGGAGCCATCAGTCGCACTCGTTTTTTATCCCTCGGTGGGTTTGCCGCCCAGCGTTACCCCCGCGCTTCCATCGAGGACATCGAATTGGGCTATCGGCTTGTGGGAAAAAACGGCCGTATTCGCCTGGCAAAAGAGGTGCAGGTCAAACACCTCAAACGGTGGACGTTCCTCACCCTGCTCCAATCCGACATTCGGGATCGCGCCATTCCCTGGGCGATGCTGCTGCAACAAAAAGAAGCCATCCCCGCTGACCTCAACTTGAAGGCCCAGCATCGGTTCAGTGCTTTGTTGCTGTTAACGGCCGTTATCACCCCTTTTCTCCCCCGCCGACCGTGGCTAACGCTGGCTTGCCTGTTCGGACTGCTTGCCATTAATCGCGATCTCTACGCTTTTTTCCAGGCCAGGCGCGGCTGGCTTTTCACGCTTTTGGTTATTCTCCTGCACTGGTTCTACTATGGCTACAGTGCTGCTGCCTATTTGCTTGTCCAATTTTGCTGGCTGGTTGGCTTGGTTCATTAGCCCTTTGTAAGAGGATTGGCATTAAAGCAATTGTTGATATAATTCTTCTACATTACATCCCGCATGAAGTGACAAGAGAGCATCGCTTTTGGGCAAAGTGAGGCACGTTACTCTGATTGTCCGATTAACAAAAATTATAGAGGAGGCCGAATATGTACAAAAAGCCACAGATTAAGAAGCACCCGAAACTGTCCCAGGTTACTTTTAGCAGCCACTAAGTTGATTTTGGTTTTACATAAACGGCCGTTGTCTCAATAGCCGTTTCTGGAAACTATGCTTTTCCGGCAATGGTCATGTTGCCCGAAAGCACCAACATTCGTTAGTATTTTTTCATTTAACCAATTGGAGTAACGGTTCTCCCTTTGCCCAAAATCTGATGAGTGTTGCCATAACCCAAGTCATCCTGGATGGTATTAAAAATGAGCAGACTCCCGACCGATGGGAGTCTGTTTTCATGAAGGCAGGCGGTGACTGGGACGATCTCATCATTCACGCCATCGTGCTAGGGTTAGCCCCGCAGCTTTATCACCGCCTCACCCAGTGGCGCAGCAAAATGCCCACCCGCGCCCGCGCCAAGCTCGCCGCCGCCCACGCCGCCCAAACCGAACGAAACAAAGCCATCTTCCAGCAGTTGGATGAATTTTTGGCCGTTTGCCACGCCCAGAAGCTGCAACCTATCGCCCTCAAAGGGGTGCATTTGGCAGCCTGCTACTATGCCGAGCCGGCCCTGCGCCCCATGAACGATATTGATTTGCTCTTTACCCCCGCCACCTTGCCCGCTGCCGAAGAAGCCCTGCAAGCGTTGGGGTATGGCGGCAAATACAAATCGGCCGAAAGCGGCGCGGGTGTGACCAAACATACCAGCACCTTTCGCCGCACCAGTGCGGCCAGCGGCGGCACCAGCAACCCGTATCTTTCCACCGACAGCGACCGTACCATTGAGCCGCACGGCTCGCTGGAAGAGTCATGGTTTGGTTTGAAGGTGGACATTACCCCTGGCGTGCGTGAACGGGCGGAAACGGCCGTTCTTGGCAACCACCCCTGCCTAGTTCTGTCCCCCGAAGATCTGCTGCTCCATCTCTGCCTCCACTTTTGCTTCCACCTCATCCAAGGCTCTCCCTCGCTGGTGCAGCTTGCCGATTTGCTCGCCGTTTGCCAAAAGCAAATGGTCAATTGGGAACTGTTTGTCCAGCGTGCC
>JAGQGA010000024.1 GCA_020432595.1 Anaerolineales bacterium
TATATTTACTCCCCATTCTCATTGGCTACACCGGCGGCCGTATGGTTCACGGCGTGCGCGGTGGTGTTGTTGGGGCCACCGCCACCATGGGCGTTGTTGTTGGAGCCGACATCCCCATGTTCCTTGGTGCCATGATCATGGGGCCACTTGGTGGCTGGGCCATGAAAATGATTGACGACCGGCTGGAAGAACATATTCCCATCGGCTTTGAGATGTTGGTCAACAACTTCTCCGCCGGTATCCTGGCCGTCATTCTGGCCCTACTCGGTAATGTTGTTGTTAGCCCCGTTGTGCAGGCACTTAGCAACGTCGCTGGCTCAATCGTAGATGGGCTTGTTGCCGCCCGTCTGCTGCCGTTGGCGGCCATCATCATCGAACCGGCCAAGGTGCTGTTCCTCAACAACGCCCTCAATCACGGCGTGCTGGCTCCTTTGGGTGTTGCTGCTGCTGAAGAAACGGGTCGCGCCATCCACTTCCTGCTCGAAACCAATCCCGGCCCCGGCCTGGGTCTGCTCGTGGCCTACTATGTAGCAGGTAAAGGGCTGCTCAAAGAGTCTGCCCCTGGTGCCATGATTATCCACTTCTTGGGTGGTATTCATGAAATTTACTTCCCCTATGTTTTGGCTCACCCCATCATGATTTTGTCGGTCATTGCTGGCGGACTGGCCGCTGACCTCTGGTTTGTCATCAGCGGCGCGGGGCTGGTTGCTACACCTTCCCCCGGTTCAATCTTTGCTTATCTGGCGGTCATTCCGCGTGGGCAGCATTTTCAGGTGCTAACCGGCGTGTTGATTGGGGCAGTGGTTGCCTTCCTGGTTGGCAGCTTTATCCTGCGGATTCGCCCAGTGCAGGCGGCGGAAGAAGAAGAAATGGATGCCGACATGGGCAGCGTGCCTGGCTTGGCATAATTAAACGGCCGTTTTCCAAACAAAGTATCAGTTATTGGTTACTGGTTATGGGACTGCCCTAATAACCAATAACCAATAACTCACAAAAAAAGGAGTAACCATGACCCAATCCATTGCCGCAGCAGACATAAAAACGATCATTATGGCGTGCGAAGCCGGTATGGGCTCCAGCCTTATGGTTGTCAACAGCATTAAGAAAAAGCTCAAAAAGGCCAATGTCAGCGGTGTCAACGTGGTTCACAAACCAGCCAGAGCCGTACCCGAAGACGCACAAATCGTCGTCGTCCATCAAGGATTAGCCAACGTTGTGCGCCGCAAAGCCCCCAACGCCGTGGTTGTCACCTTCTCGCACTTCCTCAACGACCCGGCATTTGACCGCCTGGTTGATGCCTTTGTGACAGGTGGTGACATTCAAAGCAGTATGGAATAGCATCATGAGCATTTTATCTGAGAACCGAATCCAGTTGCAGGCCACGGCCAGCGACAAAAGCGACGCCATTCGGCAAGCAGGAATGCTTTTAGTCAACAGCGGCTGCGTCAAACCGGGTTATGTTGATGGTATGTTGGCCCGCGAAGAAACCATGTCTACCTATCTTGGCAATGGCGTTGCCATTCCGCATGGTCAATTTGAAAACATTGCCGACATCGTGCAAACGGGCATCTCGGTCTTGCAGCTACCTGAAGGCGTTGAGTGGGAAGAAGGGGAAATGGCGCACCTCATCATTGGCATCGCCGCCCAATCTGACGACCACATTGGCATTTTGTCAAATCTGGCCGAAGCGATTGAAGATGAGGACGTTGCCGCTGAGTTGGCCCAAACCAATGACCCCAGCGTGATTTTGTCTTACCTAAACCGAGAAGCAGTAGAAGAGTTATAGGACAAAGCCTGTGAAAGCGTGCGATCTGGTTATTCAAAATGTAACGGGGCTTCATGCCCGGCCAGCGCGAGAGTTTGTCAACGTTGCCAAACAGTTCAAGGCCAAAATTCAGGTGCAGCATGGCGAGAAAAAGGTCAATGCCAAAAGCCTAATTTCAATTTTGGCACTGGGTGTTCGCAGTGGCGGCACGATTCGCGTTGAAGCAGATGGTGTAGATGAGATGGAGGCGATGGTGGCGTTGGAAACGGCCGTTTCCAGCGGCCTCGGCGAAAACCATCATCACCAAGAACCCAGCAGCAACGGACACCCTAAACCAGCCCCTGCCCCTGTTGCCCCTGCGGCTGTCGCTCCTGCGGCCGACAACCTCATCACCGGTCTGCCCGCCGCCCCCGGCATCGCCATTGGCCCCATCTTTCAGTTCACCAAGCAAACCGTTGCCGTGCGGCAAACATTTGCTGGTGCCGAGGCAGAAAAAGCCACCCTGACCACCGCCTTAACCACGGCCCAGGCACAGCTTGCCACCCTGCGTGACCAAATGGCGGCGCAAGCGGCCGACGAAGCCGCCATCTTTGACGTTCACCGCGACATTCTTGACGACCCCGAACTGGAAGAGATGGTTCACGCTGCCATAGAGAACGAGCAGAGTGCTGCCCAGGCGTGGCAAAGCAGCGTTGAAGCCCGCGCCATGATCATGGCTGGTCTCGATGACCCGCTGCTGGCCGCACGCGCCGCCGACCTGCGCGACGTGGGGGAACGGGTGCTGCGGATTTTGGCTGGGGACGAAGCAACCGGAGCTTCGCTGCCCGGCCATCCCATCATCCTCATCGCCCACGACCTGTCCCCTTCGGACACGGCGGCGCTAGACAAGGAAAAGGTGCTGGGTATTTGCACCGCCGCCGGTGGGCCAACGGCTCATGCGGCCATCATTGCCCGCGCTTTGGGGCTGCCGGCCGTCGTTAGTGCAGGGGAAAAGGTGCTGACATTGGCGGGAGAAACGGCCGTTATTCTCAACGGCCACAGTGGAACCCTTACCCTCAACCCCGATGAAGCAACCTTGGCCGCTGCCCGCGCTGCCCAGGAACAAGAGCAAGCCCGGCGAAAAGCGGCCGTTGCCGCCGCCGCCGACCCCGCCATCACGCAAGATGGGCATCGGGTGGAGGTGGTCGCCAACATCGGCAGCGTGGCCGACGCGCAGCAGGCGTATGCCGCCGGGGCCGAAGGGGTGGGGCTGCTGCGAACGGAATTTTTGTTTATGGATCGCGACGAAGCACCCAGCGAGGAAGAGCAGTTCGCCGTCTACCGCGACATTGCTCAGGCACTGCACAACCAGCCGGTCATCGTCCGCACCCTCGACATTGGCGGCGACAAACCGCTGCCCTACATCAACGTGCCGCACGAAGAGAACCCATTTTTGGGGGAACGGGGCATTCGGCTCTGCCTAAATCGTCCCGATCTGCTGCGGCAGCAGCTTCGCGCCATTCTTCGCGCTGCCAGCCACGGCACGCTGCGAATTATGTTCCCGATGGTGGCCGACCTGGGCGAGTGGCACGCGGCCAAGCAAATAGTGAAGGAGGTGCAAAAGGAGGTAGGAGGGGAAACGGCCGTTTCCCTTGGCATCATGATCGAAATCCCCGCCGCTGCCCTAATGGCCGACGCTTTTGCCCCCGAAGTAGATTTCTTCTCCGTCGGCACCAACGACCTCACCCAATACACCCTGGCGATGGACAGAATGCACCCCACCTTGGCAAAACAAGCCGACGGGCTGCACCCGGCCATCCTGCGCCTCATCCACACCACCACCAAAGCCGCCCATCGCGCTGGCAAATGGGTTGGCGTTTGCGGCGAACTGGGAGCCGACCCCCAGGCGTTGCCTATCTTGCTAGGGCTAGGGGTTGACGAACTCAGCGTCAACGTCCCCGCCCTTGCCACCGTCAAGGCACAAATTCGCGGTCTCCAACTGGCCGATGCCCGCACCCTGGCGCAACAAGCTTTGCAATGTCGCACCGCTGCCGAAGTGCGTGCTTTGAAGATTTAGAGATTAGAGATTGGGGATTGGAGGTTGTAAACTGTCATCAATCTCCAATCTCCAATCCCCAATCTCCACTTACCATACTATGAGTACAAAATTTGACCATTACCACACGCTGGCTGCACCACTGCCCAGCCAAAATTTCGCTTGGAACATGTACGGCTCCGGCGTAGAAAACATTGGTAAGGATGGGCAGCCAGAACCCTTTTCCGTGCCTGAACCTAATGACGACCAGCTTTTGGTGCGGGTAGACAGCGTGGGCATGTGCTTTTCCGATGTCAAGCTCATTCGACAGGGGGGCAACCACCCCAAACTCTACAATCGCAATCTGGCCGAAGAGCCAACCCGTTTGGGGCATGAAGCCGCCCTTACCGTCATCAAAGTCGGCCAAAATCTGCGCGACCAATACCGGCCGGGGCAGCGGCTGGCGATGCAGCCCGACATTTACCAAAACGGCAAATCCACCGCCTATGGCTACACCATCCCCGGCGGCCTCATCCAATACCACCTTATTGGGGCTGAAGTGCTAGAAACCGACACCGGGGCATGTTTGCTGCCACTGGCTGGCGACATGGGGTACGCCGAAACAGCCCTGCTGGAGCCGTGGGGGTGCGTCATGGCCGCCTACACCCAGCGCCGCCGCCTGACCCCGCTGCCCGGTGGCACGATGTGGATCATGGGGCAACCTGATGACACCACAGCTTACCAATTTTCGAGCTATCTTGACGCGCCAGCCACCATCATTTTGTCAGATGTACCACCACAGGTTGTTGCATTAGCGCAACAATCAGGGGCAAACATTGTGGAGCGCAACGGCATTGGGGTAGGTGACGTAGCCGAGTTAGCCGCCGCCGAAACGGGTGGCAAAGGGTTTGACGACATTGTGCTGTTGGCTCCGCGCTCGGCAGCCCTAGTCAGCCAAATAGCGCGGCACATTGCCCGGCGCGGCACGCTCAACCTGATTGGCTCCGAACCGCTGGACGGGCTGGTGGATGCTGATGTGGGTCGGTTGCATTATGACTATATCGCCTTTGTCGGCAATCGCGGCCCCGATATTGCCGCGTCCTATGGCGAGGTGCGAAACCGGTGTGAGCTAACGCCCAACGGGGCAACGGTGATTGTGGGGGCGGGTGGGCCAATGGGGCAAATGCACGTGCAGCGGGCAATTGAGCTGCCCAATGGCCCGCGTCTAATTATTGCCACCGAGGTCAACGATATGCGGCTGGCGGCACTGGCGGAACGGTTTGCGCCGCTGGCCGAGGCGAATGGGCGGACGCTGCTGACGTTTAATCCACAAACGGCCGTTTCCCAAACCCTCCATGAATTCGTCACCCAAGCCACCGACCAACTTGGTGCCGACGACGTAGTGGTTTGTGTTCCTATTGCACCGCTCATGAAAGAAGCCGCCACCCTGCTCAACCCCAACGGCATGTTGGTGCTGTTTGCCGGAGTGCCAAACGGCACGATGGCCCCGCTCGACCTCAGCGCCGTTTATTTACACAATGCCCAATTCACCGGCACCTCCGGCCTGACCATTGACGACCAGGCACTCGTCATGGAGCGCACGCTGGCCGGTTCACTTTCGCCCAGCCGTTCGGTGGCGGCAGTGGGGGGCATGGAGGCGGCGCAGGATGGGATTAGGGCGATGATGGACGGCCGTTTTCCCGGCAAAATCGTCATCTTCCCCCAAATTACCGGCCTTCCGCTGCTCGGACTAGATGAACTAGCCACCCAATACCCCGCCATCGGGCAGCATTTGGCCGACGGCAAATGGTGGACGGCGGCGGCAGAAGCGGCATTGATTGAGGTGTTTTGGGAAGAGAGCAGTTAGGAGATTGGAGATTGGGAATTAGAGATTGGGAGACTGAGAAACTAATACCAGAACGATGAAATCCTTGTACACAAAACAAGAAGTGACACAGAGTTACACAGAGATAACAAAGAGTTTCACAGAGGAAGTGAGGCAAACAACGCCTTTTTTCTCTGTGTTTCTCTGTGTCTTCTTTGTGAGCCTCTGTGTACCGTTTTTGGTTCTAGCTTGTCCAGGTTAGGAGATTAAGAGATTGGAGTCTCTCAGTCTCTTAGTCTCCCAGTCTCTTCCGACTGACACATGTCTAAACAAAGTGCAAAAAAACAGCCCCTGTGGCAGCGATATTTGCTGACGGGTGCGGCGTTGGGGCTGTATTTTGGCCTGTTTTTTCGGCCGCTGCGTGACCCCAGCCTACTGTTGGCGGTTGAGTTGGGGCTGCTGGCGGCATTGGTGACAACGTTGCTACCGCTGTTTCGTGGCCAACGGCCGTCTTTTGTGACCTTTCTCAAAACGCTGGCCGGCCACTTCCTTAAATATACCCTGCTGCTGGCGGTGCTGGAACTGCGGCATCCGGTGTATGATTGGGGTGGGCGAACGGCCGTTTCCGTCATGACCACCCTCATGGGCGCATTAGGCGGGCTGTGGCTGGCGTGGGAACAGGAAAGCGGTAAACAGTAAACGGTTATTAGTTATCAGTTTCTGTCCATGTTTCCTTACAATCTGTGTTTATAAAACGGTATGATCTATACAGTAACGTTGAATCCAGCGGTTGATAAAGAGCTGACCGTGCCAAACCTGACCTTTGACACCGTGCTGCGGGCGACGGCTTCGCGGGTGGATGTGGGGGGCAAGGGGTTTAATGTGTCGCGGATGGCAGCGGAACTGGGCGGCAACAGCGTGGCACTGGGGTTTGCCGGGGGCAAGGCGGGGGAATTGCTGCGCGATGGGCTGGAAGCGGCGGGCATTGCCACCGATTTTGTCTGGGTAAATGGGGAAACGCGCACCAATGTCAGTGTGGTAACGGCCGTTCCTAGCCACTATCTCAAGGTCAATGAACCCGGTCCCACCGTCAATCAGGCTGAAATCCAAACCTTGCTACGCAAAGTGGAGCAGTTGGCGCAAACCGGTGATTATTGGGTGCTGGCCGGGAGCTTACCCCCTGGCGTGCCGCCTATCATTTACGCGCAAATGATGCAGCGGCTCCACGCCGCCGGGGCGCACGTCATTTTGGATACGAGCGGCGAGGCATTGCGGTTGGGGTGTGGCAAACGGCCGTTTCTCGCCAAACCCAACGACAGCGAAGCCAGCGCCCTCACCGGCCTACCGACCAGTAACCGGGCTGAGATCATTACCGCCGCCCGCGCCATCCAGGCTTTAGGCGTAGCCAATATCGTCATCTCCTTAGGCAAGGCCGGGGCGCTGTTGGCAACTCAGAGCAACGTTTACCTCGCCGCCGCCCCCACCATTGAAGAAAAAAACCCCATCGGGGCCGGAGACTCATTGGTTGGGGGGCTGGTTTGGAGCCTGAGCCAGGGCGATGACTTACCCACCGCCCTGCGCTGTGGCATCGCCGCTGGAGCCGCCTCCGCTTCGCAGCCAGGAACGGCCGTTGGGCCACGCCCACTCGTACAAGCGTTGGCGCAACAAGTTGTAATCAATCCGGTGGACGCATAAGCAAAAAAAATGGGACGCAGATTTACCTGATGTCCCTGATACAAAAGATCAATCAGGTAAATCAGGAAAATCAGCGTCCTATTCTTTTAGGAGAAGCAAACCATGTCATCTTTTACAATTAATGATTCCAAAGAGTATACCCAGTCGGAAACGGCCGTTTTTCAGGCCGCGCTTGGTGCCATCAATGGGCTGGAAGGCAAGCTAACCACTCAAGATCCAGCCAGCGGAAAGATTGAAGCTAAATTTGACAAGAAAATTTTGGGGAAAGTGCTGGGCGACCGCACCCATTTTGCCGCTATGATCAGCAGTGAGGGGGGGAAAACGGCCGTTTCTGTTGAGGTCTATCCACTTGATGCCGTTGGGCGACCGCTCATGTTTGGCGCACGTAAAGGAGTGTCACGCACCGTTGCTAACTGGTTCTTTGCCCATTTGGAGCATCGGTTGGGAAATTGAGAGACTGAGAGACTAAGAGATTGGGAGACTGAGAGACTAGAAGACTAATCTCCTAGCCTCTTTGGCAAAAAAGCCGTTTGACACAGCCTTTTTGTTACGAAACGGCCGTTTTCACCAACGCCTCATCCAGCCGCTGCCGCAGCGTGGCCGCAAGCTGGTCATTTCGCGCCGTCACCGGGCTAATCGAGACTTTAGCTGCCGTCACCGGCTTTAACTGGTCATCCACCGGCAAATTCAGCGGAAAAAACTCCACCACCAGCTTCAACCCGTTCGATTTAAGATAAAAATCCACTTGCTCATCCCGCGTTTGCTTGGTAAACGGAATGCGTTCGGCGTTCAAAAAACGCTGCACCACCCGCGAAACCACCTCATATTCATGCACAAACACCTTCGCAAAGGTGTTGGCGTGTTTTTGGTGCAAATAGCGCAAAATCGGAATCGCCAGCATATAGCTGCCGATAATCAGCCACAGCTTCTGCCACCCATCAAGCGGTGAATCCAGACTAACGCGGGTGATACCCACCAAAAAGGCAAGCCCCAAATACAAGATCGTGCTTTGCTGTTTTTGCCACGGTTTATTCATCATTGTGTGTTTCTCTGCTGCCCAATCAGGAGCTGGCAACAACCTTCCAAACTAGTTAATTTATGCCATCAGCATAATCTATACCCGTAATCTTACTATTAACTAAACTTCACTTGCTGTTTTTTCACCCAAAGTTCAGACAAGGATGAACAATTGCTGTGGGATTACATAAAGCTACAGCAATAATGGTATTATAGGGTTCACAAGGAGCTTGCTGCATGTCATCATTGCGTTTTTGGAACCGATTAACGGCCGTTTTCCTCATCATCTTCATCCTCGTTGAACAGCCCACCCTCAACGCCGCCCCCGCTTCCGACCCCACCCTGCCATTGCAACATGCCGTGGAAGTCAGTGCCACCATCCAAAACAGTCCTCCGCAAATCACCCTCCATTGGCCTGCCTACACGTTGGGCAATCCCGACCCCAACAGCTCCTACCACATCATTTACCGCAAGCCCCTCAGCAGCACCAGTTGGAACGAAATCGCCACCCTGCCGCTGGCTGCCACCAGCTACAGCGATAGTCATGTTGTCATTGGCACTGGCTACGACTACAAAATCGTGCGCCAACCCAGCGATGCCGAGGCTAAATATGGCTTCATCTACGCTGGCATTGACGTGCCGCTGACCGAACAGCGGGGTAGATTGCTTTTGCTAGTGGACAACACCATCACCACACCGCTTGCCAGCGAATTGGCAAGGTTAGAGCAAGATTTGGTGGGCGACGGGTGGCAGGTGGTGCGGCAAAACGTGGCGCGGGACGAAACCGTCGGCAACGTTCGCGCCCTGGTACAGTCACTCTACGCCGCCGACCCAGCCAATACCAAAGCTCTCTTTCTTTTCGGCCACATCCCCGTCCCCTACTCCGGCAACTTTGCCCCCGACGGCCACTGGGAACACCAGGGCGCATGGCCGACTGATTTGTATTATGCCGACATTGACGGCAGTTGGGGCGATAACAGCGTCAACCACACGGGGGCGGTTTTTGCCCAAAACCACAACGTACCGGGGGATGGCAAGTTCGATCCTTCTTACCTACACGAAGTTTCGGCCGCAGAGCTGCTGATTGGTCGGGTAGATTTGGCCGACATGCCCGTTTTTGCTCCCAAAACCGAGGTTGACTTGCTGCGGCAATATTTGGACAAAGACCACGCCTTCCGCCACGGGCAGCTCACGGCCAACCGACGCGGGCTGGTGGAGGAAAATTTTAGCAGTGCTGGGCTGGGCTTCCTCGCCTACAGCAGTTGGGCCAACTTTGCCCCGCTGTTTGGACAAAACCAGACGTTTGACGAAGATTGGAGTACGCTGACCAACAACAGCGCTTTGTGGGCTTACGGCAGCGGGCCGGGCTGGTTTGATTCGGCGGCGGGCATTGGCAATAGCTGGGATTTTGCCAACAATGAGTATCAAGTGGTTTTTACGATGCTGCTAGGGAGCTATTTTGGCGAGTGGACATCACAGAACAACTTTTTGCGGGCTCCCTTGGCAATGAGCGGGTATGGATTAACGGCCGTTTGGGCTGGCATCCCCGACTTCTACTTCCAACACATGGCCCTCGGCGAACCCATTGGCTATAGCGTCTGGTTGTCGCAAAATTTGGGCGGCGTGGTCTATGACCGCCCGACGCTGGAAGCCCAGGGCATCCACATGGCGCTCATGGGCGACCCCACGCTGCGGCTTCACGCTGTTGTACCACCCGCCGCCCCCATCGTTGCCCCCAATCCCAGCCAAGGGGTAGATGTGCAGTGGCAACCTTCCCCCGACAGTGTGCTGGGCTACCACGTCTACAGCGCCGCCACCGCTGCTGGCCCCTTTACCCGGCTCACCACTGCCCCCGTCACCGCCACCCAGTTCACCGACAGCCGCCCCGCCGAACCGCGCCACTACCTGATTCGCGCCGTCAAGCGGGAAACGTCGGGCAGCGGGACGTACTTGAATTTGAGCCAAGGGGTGTTGGTGGAGTCGGAAATAACGGCCGTTCCCGCTGCCCTTACCCTCTACATCGCCATCGTCATGAACGGGGTGCGGCTCAATTGGGAACCCGTCACCAGCACCATTAATGGAACGACCATCCAACCCACCCAATACGACCTCTTCCGCGCCCCCACCCCCTATGCCCCATTCTCCACACCCTACACCTCCCTTTCAGCCCCCTTTACCCTGCCGCTAACCATTGACGACGCTTCCAACCCGCCGATGTTTTATGCAGTCATGGCGACGAATGAAAACGGCCGTTCTGCCCCCAGCCGTCGGGTTGGGCTTTTTTCCTTTTCGCTCACGCCGGGCGGCTGAAACATAGCTTACGCCACTCTTCCATTCTAACTTAAAATCCACTAAACTAGCCCTTATGAATAAATTTATGCAACGCATTACCCATAATCCCCTTGTCATGGGCGGAAAACCTTGCATACGCGGCCTCCGTGTAACCGTTGGGGCAGTCGTTGGCCTTGTTGCTTCTGGATACACAAACAATGAGATTCTAAAAATGTATCCTTACCTGGAGCCAGAAGATATTCCCGCTGCTTTAAGCTATGCTGCGTGGCGGCTTGAAGAAACAGAACAGCCGTTTATCGTTTTAGACTTACAGAAAGAACGAGTTCGGCTATTACCCTTGCAAAAGTAAAACCCCATCCACCGCTCTTGCTCTCCTACCTTGCTACCCTTATACTATGGACCAAGTGACAGATTAAACGTTTATCATGCAATTTTGCCGAATAAAACCGCGTTTTCCTCTTATCCAGCAAGATTTGCAGCCATATATATCATATGTTGCATCGTTGGTTGATTGGTTTGATTTGCCTAGTAGGGTTGCTGGGAGCTTGTGAAATGAAAGAAGAAACGGCCGTTTCCTCCTCTCTAGTTGCCATTGCCTCTGTTACACACACACCATTTGTTACTCCTCATACTGTTACGCCTACACCCTCATCAACACCCACCAAACAGCCTACGGTTACACCTTCGCCCATTCCCACATACACGCCTACATTTACACCTACGCCTACGCCTACCCCAACCCTGATCCCTACACCAACCGTATCGTTTTGGGACACCTACAGTGCTAAGGTTATTGGCGATGAAGTGCTATATCCCTTACAGGTGGTCAATCAAATTGGTGGACGAGTCAACCAAGTCATTGTGGTTGATACAATTGCTTATGTAGCCGTTGGGCCGCGCATTTTGGCACTGGATGTCTCCCAGCCAGAAACGCCAGTCACATTAGGACAAACAGATATTTTACCGGGAATAGTGCAGTGCATGGAGGTAGATCGCCACTTTTTATACGTTTTTGTAAAGGAGAGTAGTGGGTATTGGGCTATAGATGTTTCCCAGCCGGACAACCTGCTCATTCTTGGTTTCGTGCCGCTCGAACAGCCTAATTGTATTTGGCAAGAGAACGGCCGTTTCTACACCTCTATGCTTGATGAAAATAATCAATCCTACCTGCTGCATCTGGATATGACTAACCCACTGGAGCCAATTGTTCTAGCCCAAATACCTGTTCCCTCAAGTGACTATCTACTGACAAATGATAGCAGGCTGATAACGGCCACTGACGCGCCAGAAAAAACAACAACCGTCCAAATTATGAATATTGCCGATCCGGAAAATCCGCAATTAGAAAGAACATTTTTAATTCCAGCAAACGGCAGTATCGGTATCGCTGAAGTTCATAACAACTATTTGTACTTCTTTGGATATTGGGATTTGTTTGTCATTGATCTAGCGGCACCTGATGACGCTGATTTTATCAACGCAACGGGAATAGAGTTCGCTTTCACTTGGCACACAACAATAGATGGGGATTGGCTGTATGGAGGTAGTACTTTTTGTGATGTTGATTCTTGTGGAGCGTCTGTTAGCACGTTAAACATTGCCAATCCACAAGCCTTTACCGAACCATTAGGTCTAGGTATTGGTCACTATGTAGAAGACATTTTTGCTGTCAACGATCTGTTATACGTAGCTACAGGTGAACGATTAGCCATTATCCATAGGAGCGAAAATGGGGAGCTAGAAGAAATCGGGCGTTGGGAGAATACTGGAACATTAGATTGGCTGGGGGTTCATAACAACACTTTGTTTACACTCAATCCATTGCCTAGACGCCTCCAAGCATTATCGTTGGTTGATCCGATCCGACCCCATCTGCAAAGCCAATATGATGCGTATGTAGATGAGGCCACAATCGGCGATGGTGATCTATTTACCACGGGTTGGTTTACGGGGTTACATCGGTTGCATCTTGATGATTTCAATTGGCAGGAAACGGCCGTTTATGATGGCCGGGTTGAAAGCGGTGGAGAACTAACCCCTGACAGGTCTTACCTATACGCCTTGTTCGATTACACGTTAGCCGTGTTCGATATTACCGATCCCACCCAACTCAAACCTATTGTCGGAGATCGTGATAATTATGAATGGGGCAATGATTATCAATTGGCGATAGATCACAATACCCTTTATGTTCTTTCTGCGGACGGGGTGCGAATACTGGATGTAACGAACCCAGCCACACCAATAGAAATATCCGTTTGGCGGGATGAGGATTCACCGCATGATCAGTATGATCTGACCGCCCGGAACGGCTATTTTTACCTTCTAGAGCCTCTATGTCAGCGTTACAAAGAGTGTGGTATTGCTCTGCTACGCCGCATAGATGCTACCGATCCAACCAATCCCGTACTTGTTGATTCACTTGAAATACCTGACACAGTTTCTGCTTTAACCTGGTACGGCGACAAGTTGGTTTTACTCGCTGATGACCTTTCGTTTGTAGACGTTTCAGATCCAAAGAAAATGGTTTTGTTAGGGCAATTCCCAACACCGGGGATAGCCAGCGAATTGTCTACCTATGGCGATTACTTATACATTGCTGATGGAGACGGCGGGGTACTTATTTTGCAGGCGAATCGCTAAACACCTGTTTAGCAAAATCTCCCTAACAACCCATCCAACAGACTCTGATACGATGGCGCAGCAGCCGCGTTGGCATTTTTTCCTTTTCGCTCACGCCGGTAGTGGATGAGGTTAGGAAAAACGGCCGTTTGTAACCCATCAAATCGTCAAATCGTCAGCGACGGTAGGAATTGAATCAATGTGTGTTAAAATAAAGACGATTGCACTTGATTCAATATGATTAACAAGGAGACACGGTGCCACTGATAGCACAGTTTCGAGGGATTTCGATCTACATGTATACCGAACCGAACGCACCGCATCATTTGCCACACTTTCACACTTACTATGGCGAATATTCGGCCACTTTCACACTCATGCCGCCGGAAACATTAGAAGGTGCCTTGCCAAGAACACAATTGCGTTTGGTTTTAGCCTGGGCCGAGCTTTATCGGTCTGAGATCGAAGAAAACTGGCGGTTGGTACAAGCTGGAAAACTGCCGCAACGCATTCCAGGCATTTAGGACAAAAAACTATGTACCATAAACTATATAAGGTTATTGACTATAAAGTGTTAGAAGATTATACGATCCGGGTGTCGTTTGATGACGGGAGCGAACAAACGATCAATTTTGAACCTGTTTTGTATGGCGAGATGTGGGGAGCGCTACGTGACACAGGTTTCTTTAAGCAGGTAACGATAGACCCGATTGCTCGTACCTTAAGTTGGCCCAACGGAGCCGATTTTGACCCCGAAACCTTACGCAACTGGCCAAAGTACAAAGATGAATTAGCTGCCAGAGCGCAGTCATGGGAACAGATATTCGCGTAATCTTGTTTAATCAATCGTCACTGGCGGTTATGGGTCATTTGGCGCTCCCCTGCCATCATCAGCCCCAATTCCTCCACCGTCGTCGAGGCATTATCCACAATCCCCATGATCTCCCCATCAAACATCACCATAATCCGATCCGACAAACCCCGCACCTCATCCAAATCCTCGGAGATGAGCAGCGTTGCCAGCCCAGCCTGCCGCGCTTCCAGCAGCCGGTTGTGGATATACTCAATCGCCCCAATATCCACCCCCCGCGTCGGCTGCGCGGCAATCAGCACACGCGGCTCCCGCGACAGTTCCCGCCCCAAAATCAGCTTTTGAATGTTGCCGCCTGACAAATTTTTGATGGGTGTTTCCAGCGACGGCGTTTTGACCTCGTAGGCCGAAATAATGCTGCGGGCGTGGTCGGCAATGCGGCGGAAGTTCATAAAGATGCCGTTGGCATAGGGCGGCCGGCCGTGATCTTGCAGCATCAAATTCTCCGATACCGTAAAATTTTTAATCGCCCCATCGTGCATCCGCTCTTCAGGGATGTAGGACAACCCCGCTTCCAGCCGATTCGCGGGGAGCAAATGGGTTACATCCCGCCCTTCAATGGTGACGCTGCCAGAAACGGCCGTTCTCAACCCCGCAATCACCTCCGCCAAATCCCGCTGCCCGTTTCCCGACACCCCGGCCACCCCCAAAATCTCGCCGCTGTGCAGTTCAAAGCTGATATTTTTCAGCACCTGCACCCCGTTACGGTTCACGGCATTCACGCCTTCCAGCTTCAGCCGCACCGCCCCCGGCTCCTGTGCTGCACGCTCCCGCTCCAGCGTCACCTCCCGCCCCACCATCATCGAGGCCAACATCTCCTTGGTTGCCCCCTCCGTTGCGCGGGAACCCGTCACGCGGCCATCACGCAGCACCGTCACGCGGTCAGCCAGGGCCAAAATTTCGTGCAGCTTGTGGGAGATAAAGATGAGGGCGTGGCCGTCGGCGGCCATTTGGTGGAAAACGGCAAACAGTTCGTCCACTTCCTGCGGGGTTAAAACGGCCGTTGGCTCATCCAGCACCAACAGCGCCGCCCCGCGATAGAGCACCTTAATAATTTCCACCCGCTGCTGCTCACCTACCGCCAAATCGCCGACGATGGCATTGGGGTCTACGCGCAAATTGTAGCTCTTTGCCAGCTCCTCAATCCGCTTGGCAACCGTCAGCAAATCCAGCCGGATGCCGTTGGCCGATTTCAACCCCAGAGCCACGTTTTCGGCCACCGTCAGCGTGTCCACCAGCATAAAATGTTGGTGAATCATGCCAATGCCGTGGGCAATCGAATCTTGCGGGCTATGGATTTGAATCGGCTGCCCGTTGAGCAGCACCTCCCCCTCATCCGGCTGATACAGGCCGTAGAGAATCTTCATCAGCGTGCTTTTACCCGCGCCGTTTTCCCCCAGCAGGGCATGAATTTCGCCCGATTTGACGTCAAAGTCAACATGATCGTTTGCCAACACGCCAGGGAATCGTTTGACAATGCCCCGCATTTCCAGGGTATCAATACGCGGAAGACCGGAAGGGAGGAGGTTGTTGGACATGGTTTTGGGGAAAGTAATCAGTAACCAGTAATCAGTAATCAGTTGGACTGATTACTGATTACCGATTACTGATTACTGACTAAAAGCTATTGTTCAAACGTAATCTCACCGCTGATGATGGCGTTAACGGCCGTTTCCGCCGCCTCAACCACCTCAGCCGAAAGCTGATCGCCATAGAGCATCTTCAAGCCCCCATTCTCCAGGGTCAGCTCGTAGACCATGCCACCATGTTCGCCAGCCTGCGACCTCACAATGATGTCGAGAATCATCGCCGTCCAGTCATATTGCTGTGTGGCAACCACAATGTCAGCAATCGGGCTTTGGTCAGATTGCGTACCCAGCCACGGGATGCCATTTTCGGCCGCTACACCAATTGAACCCACTACCTGCTGCGCCGACCCGGTCAACACGTCCGCCCCGGCAGCAATGTGGGTATTGGCAACTTCAGCCGCCAGAGCCGTGTCACCAAAGGAGCCGGTGTAGGCAATTTGCACGTTGGCACTGGGGTTCGTTGCCATTGCCCCAGCCACAAAGCCATCAATATAGAGCTTGGCATCGCCCGCTTCCACTGGCCCTACCACACCAATAATGCCCGATTCGGACAGGCTGGCGGCGATCACGCCATTGACATAACCCCCTTCCTGCGCCTGCGCGTCATAGGCAAACACATTGGTCAACCCTTCGGCCTCGCCAAAGTTACGGCTGGTGCCATAGGCAAAGGTGGTGTCGGGGAATTCGGGAGCCATTTCAAAGAGGCTGGTGCCATATTGCGTGCCGTGGGCAATCACAATGTCGGCCCCGTTGGCGGCGTAGTCGCGCAGGGCGGCAGCGGCATCGGTGACAACAAACATCCCTTCGGTGTGCTCAATTTCTACCACGCCATCGTCATACATCGCCTGCACGGCCAGCAGCGCGTCGTACATGGACTGGCTCCACGCCAAATCGGTGGTGGCCGACGGCATGACGATGGCAATTTTCACCGGCTCAATGGCCGGGGGTTCCATCATCGCTTCTTCTTCGGCGGGAGCAGGCATAGCGGCCGTCACAGTGGGGTCAATGCTGCCGTCAATGATGCCAGAAACGGCCGTTTCTGCCGCCGCCACCACCTCATCCGACAACTGATCCCCATACACCATCTTCAGCCCGCCGTTCGCCAGCGTCAGCTCATACACCGTTCCCCCATACACCCCATTTTGCTGCTTCTGAATCACATCTTGCAGCATCGCAGTCCAATCATATTTCTGCGTTGCCACCACAACCTCGGGGGCAATCGGGCTTTGGTCAGATTGTGTGCCCAGCCACGGAATATTGTTCTCGGCCGCCACGCCAATCGAACCTACCACCTGCTGCGCCGAACCAGTCAATACGTCCGCCCCGGCCGCGATGTGGGTGTTGGCAACTTCCGCCGCCAAGGCCGTATCGCCAAACGAACCGGTGTAGGCAATTTGCACATTGATGTCGGGGTTAGCCGACTGTGCCCCGGCAGCAAAACCATCAATATAAAGCTTGGCATCACCCGCTTCTACCGGCCCAACCACGCCCACAATGCCTGACTGGGACAAATTGGCGGCGATCACGCCGTTGATAAAACCACCTTCCTGCGCTTGGGCATCATAAGCAGAGACATTGGTCAACCCTTCAGCCTCACCAATGTCACGGCTGGTACCATAAAGGAAAGCAGTTTCGGGGAATTCGGGAGCCAGTTCAAACAGGCTGGTGCCAAATTGCGTACCGTGGGCAATCACAATGTCGGCCCCGTTGGCGGCATAGTCACGCAGCGCAGCGGCGGCATCGGTCACCACAAACATACCTTCGGTGTACTCAATTTCCACCATGCCTTCGTCATACATGCCCTGAATGGCTAACAAGGCATCGTACATGGATTGGCTCCAAGCCAAATCGGTCGTCGCCGATGGCATCACGATGGCGATTTTGATCGGCTCCATCTCCATGGCCGGGGCTTCCTCGGCAGGAGCTTCTTCGGCCGGAGCTTCGGCAGCGGGGGCCTCCTCGGCGGGAGCTTCTTCCTGCGCCGGAGCTTCTTCAGCCGGAGCCGCTTCTTCAGCCGGTGCTGCGGCATTGCCACCACAGGCAACCAGCAACCCAAACAATAGTGCCATGATCATGGCAAAAATCATCTTTTTCATCGTTCTTCTTCTCCTAAAACAAAATAGTTTATAAGTTGGCAGATCGTCAACTTGAAAACAGCGTTAATTTTCACCCCGCTGGAACGGCACTGTCAGTGACTCTGGCTTTGCCATGCGGCGGAACGGCAGCGCCAGGGCAATGACCGTCAGCAAATAGGGCAGCATCACGGCCACATCTGACGGGATGTTCAAATCCAGTACCTGCACCCAAAGCTGTAGGGCATTGACCAGGCTAAACAGCAGTGCCCCCAGCAGCACCCCAACGGGTGTCCAACTGCCAAAGTAGACCAGTGCTACGGCGATAAACCCCAGTCCGTTGGTCATCCCTTCCTGAAAAATGTTGAGCAGCGAAATGGAAAGGGATGCACCACCTACCCCCGCCAGCGCCGAGCCAGCGATGACGCAAGCATAGCGCACCAGGGTCACATTGACCCCCAGCGAGTCGGCAGCCTGGGGGTTTTGCCCCACGGCGCGGATGTTTAGCCCCCAGGTGGTTTTGTTGAGCAGCCACCACATGATGGGAACCAAGGCATAGGCAATGTAGACAACAATACTGTGGTGAAAAAAGATTTCGCCCAAAACAGGGATGTCGGCCAAGCAAAAGCTGCCCAGGCAAAAACGAAGTTCGGAAAAGCCGTTAACTCCTTCGACAGAGCCAAGCATGGTTTTGAACAGCAAGCTGGAACCACCCAGCCCAAACAGGTAGAGGCCAATGCCACTAATCCCCTGCTCGGCCTGGAGGGTAATGCTGACGACGGCCATGATGAGACCCATGAGTGCCCCGACGAGCAGCGCCACCAGTAGCCCCAGCGTGGGTGAGCCGGTGGTAAACACGGTGTAGAAGCCCATAAACGCACCCATAAGCATGATGCCTTCGACACCCAAATTCAGCACGCCGGAGCGCTGCCCCAGCATTTCGCCGAGGGCGGCATAGAGATAGGGGGTTGCCAGCCGGAGGCCGGAGTGGACAACGCCAACGATGATGGCTAAAACGGTTAATTCTTCCATAATGCGTTATTGGGTGGTGGTGGCGGGGGCAGAAACGGCCGTTTGTCGCTCACTCACCTCTTCCTTCTCCAGCTTCTCTGTTTGCCGTCTGGCCCACAAATCGGAACTAACCACAAACAGCACAACTAGCCCCAGCAGTGCCGTAATCATTACATTTGGCACCTGCACCGCCCGCTGCATTTTGTCACCCCCCACCAGCAGCCCGCCAAACAGAATGGAGGCGGGAATGGCGCCGGCCGGGTGGAGCTTGCCAAACAGGGCGGCAACAATGCCGGAAAAGCCGTAACCCGCAGAAACGGCCGTTGGTTCAAACATGCGGTGATGCAACCCCACCACCTCAATCGCCCCCGCCATCCCCGCCATCGCTCCCGACAGTGCCAGCGCCAGCACCGTATACAACTGCACGTTGATACCCGCATACCGCGCCGCCGACGGGTTTTGCCCCACCGCCCGAATGCGGTAGCCAATGGTGGTGCGCCACATAAAAATATAGACAACGACCGCCATCAGCAGGGCAATTAGCAGCCCCGTATGCAGCCGCGTGTTGTCAATAAACAGCCCCCCAAGCTCGGCCCGCCACCCCGTCAGCCCCAAATCAGCCGCCGTCTTGTCAAACCCCAGCGTCTGCATCAGCGTTTGAATACGGGGCAGATCAACAACTTTGGGCAGCCGCGCCGACTGCGGCACGTTGGTACCCGCCGCCGCCTGTTCGGGGTCAAGCATAGGGCCGCGCAGCAGGAAGTAAGCAATTTGAATGGCAACTTGGTTGAGCATGATGGTGGTCAAAATCTCGTTGACGTTGAGCCGCGCCTTAAGCAGACCAGGAATGGCACCCCAGAGAAAACCAACGGCCGTTCCGATCAAAATCAGCAGCGGCAGCATTAGCCATGGGGACGCAGCCTCCCCAAACGTCACGCCAAAATAGGTCGTCACCAGTGCCCCCATAATCAACTGCCCTTCCGCCCCAATGTTGATCACCCCACCCCGGTAAGCAATCACGATGCCCAAGGCCACAAACAGCAGCGGAATCGCCTTCACCAACGTATCGGCCAACCCGTTTTTGTTGCCAAAAGCACCGACAACCAGCGAGCTATACGCCTCAAAAATATTTATCTCTTGTAACCAAAGGACAATAGCACCAACAATCAATGCGCCAACGACAGCGACGAGGGGGAGCAGCGTGTAGAAGAGTTTACGAGCAGATTTCATACGGTGGTCAACAAAACGCTACCACTTTGCCATTGGCAAGGTGGCACCGCATTTTAATTTCTAATTGCCATCGCAGGCGACAAAGTGTATCACGTGATCCCGATTATGGCAGCAAAATCATCAACCCGAATTTTGCCACTTTACCGCAATCGCAGTACAGTGTAGCCACGGTGGTTGGGGTGCCGGATGACGTTTACAAACCATT
>JAGQGA010000250.1 GCA_020432595.1 Anaerolineales bacterium
CCGACGGCTTAAATTTTCGTCTACCAGAAATTTCATGGTTGCGAACGGGATTGCTTTATGAGCCGTTGGCGCAGCGCACTGAGTCCGTACTGCGCCTCTGTAGCCAGGCGTGTTTGTTCGGCCTGTTGGTGCAGTTGGGCAATGTAGCGATCTGCCTCATTTTTATGCAGCAGATAATAGGTGATCACTGCATAAACATCTGACAACGACAACGACGGATAATTGTAGGCAATTTCCTCAGCCGACATGCCGGCGTTGTATTCTTCAACAACAATGTCTAAACCAATACGGGTTCCAGCAACTTGCACCACGCCTTCAGGTGTCGTGGTCAAGGGAATGATGTGGGTTTCTGGATAGCTTAACATATCGCGCACCTCAACGACATTATACAACAGAATGGGCCGCACAAAAACGGGGCAAAGCTACATTTTCTCTGCTACAATAGCGGCGCAGTTTTGTTGACATCCAGCCAATGGAGAAAAAACGGCCGTGAACCAAGCTAACCGTTCAACCGAATTACGCCAGCAAATTAGCCAGCATTTTAACGATGAAGAACTCCGCACCCTGTGCGTGGACGTGGGAGCCGATTATGACGACCTGGGCGGGCGGGGCAAGGAAGCCCAAGCGCGGGAATTGGTGGCCTGGGCGGAGCGCAACGGCAAATGGGAGACCCTGCTGGCCGCCGTCAAAGCCGCCCGCCCCCACATTGCCACCATTGCTGGGCTGCTGCCGCCCCACCACATCCCCTTTCACCAAAATGAACTGTTTACCGGGCGCGAGGCGGTACTGGCCGAGTTGCAGCAGCGGTTAAGTGCCAACAGCAATGATGCCGACGGCCATGCTGTCGCCACCGTAGCCGTGGCCGGGCTGGGTGGCACGGGCAAGACGCAGGTCGCCCTGGCCTACTGCTACCGCCATCTGGCCGACTATGACCTGATTTATTGGCTTCCGGCCGACGAGCCAACGACGCTGGGGATTGCCCTGGCGGAAATGGCGGTTCGGCTGGGGCTGACTTCGCGCCAAACGGCCGACCACAATGCGCTGCGGCAGCAGGTGCTAGCCTGGCTGCAAACGACGGCGAAGCGGTGGCTGCTGGTGTTTGACAACGCCGACCAGATTGACCCGGCCGCGCTGCGCCCCTTTTTGCCCCCGCTGGGCAACGGGGCTAACCTGATTACCACGCGCAACCCCAACTGGGGCGGGCTGGCGCAAACAGTGCTGCTAGACCTGTTTACCGAAGCGGAGGCGGTGGCCTTTTTGCTGAAGCAACTGCCGCAGACGGCGCAAAACGCCGCCGAAGCCAGCCAACTGGCCGACCTGCTGGGCTATCTGCCGCTGGCGTTGGAACATGCCCGCGCTTATGTGGCGGCCACGGGCTGTTCGCTGGCGGATTATGCCGGTTATTTTGCCACGGAGCGGCAGGAACTGTGGGCGGAGGCAGCCGCGCCGCTGGATTACCAGCAGCGGACGGTGACAACGACGTGGGAACTGGCCTTTGCCCAAGTGCAGCAAGTGGCGGGGGCGGCGGCACTGCTCAACCTGGGCTGCTTTTTGGCGGCGGAGCCGCTGCCGCTGTCGCTGCTGGCGGCGGCAGAAGAGGTGGAAGGAGTGCCGGAGCCGCTGCGGGAGATGGCGGCAAGCAAGCGCAAGCTGGACAAGGCGATTGCCGCGCTGCGCCGCTATTCGCTGCTGACCCGCGACGGGGAGACGGTGGTGCTGCACCGGCTGGTGCAACTGGTGGCGCGTGACCGGATGCCGCCGGAACTGCGGCAAACGTGGCTGCGGGCGACGGTGGCGTTGCTACGTAAAGCTTGGCCGTTTAAAGAGAACAACATGGAGACGTGGGAGGAAAGCGGCCGTTTGCTGTCCCACCTGCTGGCGGTTTTGGCGGTGGCGAATGGGGAGGAGTTGGAGGAAACGGCCGTTGCTGACCTCAACACCCAAGCCGACTTTTACTTGAGCCATCTAGGCCACTTTGCCGCCGCCCTCCCATACAGCCAACGCGCCCTTGCCATTGATGAAAAAGCACTTGGCCCCAACCATCCTTCCATTGCCATTCGCCTCAACAATCTGGGAACACTGCTGCAAGCAATGGGAGATTATGAAGCGGCACTGCCATTTATAAAACGCGCCCTCAATATTGACGAAAAAGCCCTCGATCCTGACGATTTTTCAGTTGCTAGAGATCTCAACAATTTGGGGACACTGCTGCAAGCAATGGGGGAATATGAAGCGGCACTACCGTTTCTGCAACGCGCTCTCAACATCTGGATGACAATCTTCGGTACCGATCACCCACAAGTTGCAACGAGCAACAACAATCTAGGACAGTTGTTGAAAGCAATGGGAGCTTATGAAACGGCACTGTCATTTCTGCAACGCGCCCTCACTATTGACGAAAAAGTCCTCGACCCCGACCATCCCTCAGTTGCCAGAGACCTCAATAATCTGGGGACACTGCTGCAAGCAATGGGAGCTTATGAAACGGCACTGCCGTTTATACAACGCGCCCTCACCGTTGCTGCAAAAGTGCTTGAGGCCGACCATCCAAACATCGCCACGCTCAACAATAATCTAGGTGGGCTACTGCAAGATTTGGGGGATTATGAAGCGGCACTACCGTTTCTGCAACGCGCCCTCCTTATCAGCGAGAAAGCCCTCGGCGCTGACCATCCGTCTGTTGCCATAAACCTCAATAATCTAGGGCTACTGCTACAAGATTTGGGGGATCATGAAGCTGCACGGCCGTTTTTGGAACGAACCCTCGCCATTTGCACCGCCAAACTGGGAGAGAGCCACCCGCACACGCAAATTGCCCGCGACAACCTAGCCGCGCTGCTGCGCGACATGGGCGCATCGAGTTAACCATACCAACCCGGTAGGGGCGAATCAGCGCGGAAAGGCGCAAGGTGAACAGGAAACCTGTCCGCCGCGCTGGTTCGCCCTGGCCTTAACATCCACAACGTGGGCGGGTAATACAAGGGCGAACCAACCGGGAGAGAAGGCACCTGGCGTTGCCAGCGTCAATCCCGCTTGATTCGTCCCACCCTAATTTTGCGCCGCCCACTGCATGGTATAGAGATTGTAATAGCGGCCGCGCCGAGCCAGCAGCGCTTCATGCGTGCCGCGCTCCACAATTTGCCCCTGCTCCAGCACAATAATTTGGTCGGCACTAACAATGGTGCTGAGGCGATGGGCGATGACAAAGCTGGTGCGACCCCGCATCAGTTCATCCAATGCCGCCTGAATCTGCCTCTCCGTGGTCGTGTCCACGCTGCTGGTGGCCTCATCCAAAATCAAAATGCGGGGGTCAGCCAGCAGGGCGCGGGCAAAGGAGACAATTTGCCGCTGCCCCACGCTCAGGTTAACCCCGTTTTCTCCCACCTCGCTGTCATACCCATCGGGCGATTTCATGATAAAGTCGTGGGCACCCACCGCTTTGGCGGCGGCCAGCACCTCCTCGTCGGTGGCAGCTAAACGGCCGTAACGAATATTCTCCCGAATGCTCCCCGTAAACAAAAAGGTGTCTTGCAGCACCACGCCAAGCTGCTGCCGCAGGCTGGCCTGGGTGACAGCACGAATGTCGTGGCCGTCAATCAGCAGTTCCCCCCCTTTGATGTCAAAAAAGCGGGAAAGGAGGCGAATGATGGTGCTTTTGCCCGCCCCCGTTTCCCCCACCAGGGCAATGCGCTGCCCCGGTTCGGCCGTCAGCGTAATGCCGCGCAAAATGGGTTCGTTGTCGTTGTAGCTGAAGGTCACGTTTTTGAATTCGACGCGACCCGTGATGGCTGGCAACGGATAGGCGTTGGGGGCATCGGTGATGTCGGGCGCGGTGTCGAGCAGGCTAAAAACCCGTTCACTGGCGGCCATGGTGGCCTGGAAGACGTTGTAACGCTGGGCCAACTCACGGATTGGCTCAAAAAAGCGGTCAATGTAGAGGACAAAGGCGATGAGCGTGCCGGTGGTGAGAGCATCACGCAGCACCAGCCAGCCGCCCACGCCCACAACCAGGGCCACGGCAAAGGACCCCATAAAGTCTACGCCGGGGAAGAAGATGGCGGCCAGCCGGACGGCATCTACGTTGGCATCAAAGTAGGAGTGGTTGAGGTCGTTGAAGTAGCGGCTATTTTGCGCTTCACGGGTGAAGCTTTTGGTGACGCGAATGCCGGAGATGGATTCGTTGAGATAGCCGTTGATGAGTGCCAATCGCTGGCGCGTGGCGCGGTACGCCTGGCGCACCCGCTTGCGCCAATAGTTGGCAAGGGCGATCATCAGGGGCATGACGGCAAAGGTGACGAGGGCGAGCCGCCAGTTGAGAAAGAGCATGGCGATGATGATGCCGAGGAGGATGAAGATGGAGCGGAAGAGACCGGTGATGGACCAGGTGACAAAATCTTCCATGACACCCACGTCGCTGATGAGGCGGCTCATGAGCCGGCCGACGCTGTAGTTGTTGTAAAAATTGAGGGTGAGGGTGTGGAGGTGGCGGAAAAGCTGGCTGCGTAAGTCGGCCACCACCTTGGTGCCAACAAAGGCCATGAGGGCGATGCGGTAGCGGTTGCTGATCCATTCACCAACGGCCGTTAAAATAAACAGCACCGTCCACCAGCGCAGCGTGGCAAAATCCCCGGCGCGAATCCCGTCGTCTACCGCCCGCCCCACAATGGTTGGGCCAGCCACCGACAGCAGCGAGCTGATGACCATCAGCACAATGGCAAGGTAGAGCTTCATTTTATAAGGGACAAGAAACCGGAACAGGCGGCGCATTAAACGGCCGTCATACGCCTTCCCCAGCAAATCATCCTCATCATCCCCGTGCAAAATCGCCCGAATCCGCGCCTCGCGCTCTTCCCGCTCATTCCCCTCCATCCGCAGCCCCAGGTCGAAGCGGCGGGTGGTGTCTCGTTTGTTATTTCCGTTTTGGTATGTCATGATCTTGGCGATTAGAGATTGGAGATTGGCGATTAAAAACCTGCCAATCTCCAATCTCCAATTAACGAATCTCCGCTCCTTGCTCCAACGCCACAAACTCCTCCTGATCCCGCAGTTGCAAATCATAAATTTCGCGGTAGAGGCCGTTGTGGGCAAGGAGTTGTTCATGCGTGCCGCGCTCAACGATGTGGCCTTTGTCCAGCACCAGGATGGAGTCGGCGTTTTTAAGGGTGAGCAGCCGCTGGGCGATAATGAAGGTGGTACGCCCTTCCATCAGCACATCCAATGCCTCCTGGATGAGATGCTCGGTCTCGGTGTCCACGCTGCTGGTGGAGTCATCGAGGATGAGGATGCGGGGGTTGGTGAGCAGGGCGCGGGCGATGGCGATGCGCTGTTTTTGCCCACCAGAGAGGGTGACACCCCGTTCCCCCACGCGGGTTTCGTACCCTTCGGGCATGTTGGTAATGAATTTGTGAGCGCGGGCGGCTTTGGCGGCTTCAACAATGTCGTCGAAACTGGCGTTCGGCCGGCCGTAAGCGATATTCTCGGCAATGGTTTGGCTGAACAAAAAGGGGTCTTGCAGCACAATGCCAATGTGTCGGCGCAGGCTTTGCAGCTTGAGGGTGCGGATGTCGTGGTGGTCAATGGAAATACGGCCGTTTGTGGCATCATAAAAGCGGGGAATCAAATTTGTCACCGTAGACTTCCCCGAACCCGTTGGCCCAATCAGCGCAATGCGCTGCCCTGGCTGCACCGTAAAGCTAATATTGTGCAGAATTTGAATGCCGTCGCGGTAGGAAAAGCCCACCTTGTCAAACGTCACTTCCCCGGCCACCTCCGTTAGCACCAGCGCGTTTGGCTGCTCGGCAATCTCGTTGGGCATGTCAATCATCTCAAAAACGCGGGTGGCACTCGCCCCGGCCGTGGCCGCTAAATTGACCAGAAAGCCCAGCCGCTGAACCGGCCCGCCCAGCATCAGCATATATTGAATGAGGGCGAAAAGCGACCCCACCGTAATTTCACCGCTGAGGGCGCGGGGGCCACCAAACCAGAGCAGCAAAAAGATGCTGGCCGACACAAGAAAGGTAAATAGCGGCCAATTGTTTGCCCAGGTTTTGATGACAGTGAAGCGGCGTGCAAACCATTCATTGTTCTGATCGTCAAATTTTTGCAGTTCGTAAGGCTCGCGGGCAAACGCCTTCACCACATTGATTCCCGTCAGGCTTTCCTGCATCAGCGACGACAACACCCCCATTTGCTCCTGAATGCTTTTGAACATGGGGCGCACCACATTGCCAAAGCGGACGGTGGCAAACAGCAGCACCGGCACCGGAATGAAGGCCAGCAGTGCCAGTTGCGGCGATTCGATAAACATGGCGATGATGACCCCCAACAGCAGCAGCAGCGTTGCCAGCAAATCCATCAGGCCGATGCCGATAAACCGCTCTGTTTCGGTGATGTCGCTGGTAGCGCGGCTCATCAGGTCGCCGGTGTGGCTACGGTCGTGGAAGGCAAAGGGCAGGCTTTGGACGCTGTTATAAAAATGGTTGCGGAGATCGTAGGCGACGCGGTGGGTGAGCCAGTCGCCAAAGAAACGTTGCCCAAACCCGGCCACGCCGCGCACCAGGGCAATGAGCATGATGATGCCGCCGGCGGTGAAAAGGGCGTTGGCATGGCCGGCCGCTAGTCCGTTGTCAATGGCGTTTTTGACGACCTGGGGCACAAACAGGTTGAGTAGGGAGGCACTCAGCATGGAAACATAGCCGATTAAAACTTGTTTCCAATAGGGTCTCAAATACCCCATCAGTCGCCGGTAGACGTTTGATTGTGGTTGCATATTTCTCACCTCGTCGTTAGTTTACGGCCGTTTTTGCACCATAACCCGCCTTCCCCCCTCCGCTTACTGTATGGGAATGGGATGAAAAGGAGGCATGTTATCAATGTGGAGCGGTAAACAGACACAAATTAGACGTTTGTCTAATCATGAATCTTTAAGTCTACGCCATTCTGGGGATTTGTCCAGCATAGAAACGCAACATTTCAGAGCAATCGAAAGCTTTATGTAAACCAGACAGGGGAAAGCTAAACCAGCCCGGCTCAAGCAAAGGCAACGGCCGTTTTCCCCTCTTCACACTTTCCCCTATAATTCCTGCATGGTTGAACCCCTGCTGCAAACCAAACTGTATATCCCCATCACCCGCAGCCACTTGGTTGATCGCCCCCAGTTGGTGGCGCGGCTCAATGGAGGGCTGAATGGCAAACTCACCCTCGTTTCCGCCCCCGCTGGCTTTGGCAAAACCACCCTTGTTGCCCACTGGGGGCAGCAGCTTGCCGCCGCTGGGGCGTGGCAGTTTGGTTGGCTGTCGCTTGACGAGAACGACAACGACGTGGGGCGATTTTTTACCTACATTGTGGCAGCGTTGCAGAAGATAAACGGCCGTTTTGCCCAATCCACCCTCGAACTGTTGCAGCAATCACCAGCCGACAACCTCCAAATCATCCTCACCGACCTGCTCAACTCCCTGGCGCAAGCAGAACAAAACATCCTGCTGGCACTGGACGATTATTACCAAATCAGCAATCCCGCGATCCACGATGGCCTGCAATTTTTGCTTGACCACGCGCCGCCTAACTTCCATCTGCTGCTGCTAAGCCGCGCCGATC
>JAGQGA010000251.1 GCA_020432595.1 Anaerolineales bacterium
TGCCTGTAGCCGCACTTTTGCCCTTTCGGTGTCTAATCCCAATACACCGAGTGCGCCAATGGTCAGATTGCCCACGCGGATAGATGCAGTTAGGCTGGGCGTAACACAATTGGTTGTCCCATTCGCCAGCAGAGGCCAGCGAGCCAACAGCTCATCCTGAGGGTTCCAGATGCAGAAGGCTGTTGCACCTGCTGCCAGCCAATCATGGGCAAGGGCTTCCAGATGGTCGTGTTGAATTGCAACGATGTCGGCTAACATAAGCAGTTGTTAGTGGGCAAACGCCTGAATGGCTTCATCTTCGCCGGTATAAATCTCAAACGCCCGGTCTAGGCGGGTCAGTTCAAAGATGAGCCGCACTTTTTGTTGAAGCTGGCACAGACGCAGGTCGCCATCCCGCTGGCGCGAACGTTTCATGCCCTGAACCAGAGCCGCCAGAGCGGTTGAGTCTACAAAGGTGACATCGCGCAGGTTGACGACGATGTGAGCCGGAACGTCGGCCGTTGCTTCTTCCAGCCAGCCCCGCGCTTTTTCAACGGTGTAGGCATCAAAACGCCCGGCTAGTGCCATAACTTGTACGTTGCCAACGGCACGTGTCTCAAATGAAAAATTGGTCTTCTCGTCCATAATGTTTGTGACCTCTTTTGGTACGATTTGGTGCTTGGTCGAATGGTGTTATTTGATGTGGCGCAGCCAGGCAGCCGGCGTTTGCCACAGGAGTTTCCAATCTTCCCGCCAGCTTCGGGTGGCGAGATAGTAGACATCAGCGATGAGCATTTCATCGAGTTCGCCCTCACGGCTGTTTTGCACATACCACAGCCCGGTAAAGCCGATGGGGGCATCGTGCCGTTTTTGCTGCCAGGTGTCGGTGATTTGGCTGGCTTCTTCGGGCGACAGTGGCCGCACGCCAACCAAGGTTAGCTCCCCTTTGAGTACGTTAATTAGCTCTGGCAGTCGGTGCAAACCGAGCTTTTCCCACAGGCTGCCGAGGGGGGTAAAACGGCCGTTTTCCCGCCGTGTGGCAAAGTTGTAAAGCATAAACGGCCGTAAAGTCACCGACTGCCCGCTCATATACGGTTTCAAGCGCGTTTTCTTTTGCACCACACGCCCAGATGTAATGAACGTGAGTATAGCGACAACCGTTAAAAGCGGTAGCAAAAGCAGCAGCAGCGGTACTGTCAGCAGCGTGTCGGCAAACCGTTGCCCGCCTCCCTCGGCCACCGTTTCATAGGTGGGGCCAAGGAGAAAGCGGTCTTCAATGGTCACACTTTCGGCCGTTTGCGTGTCTACCACCAAATTTTTGTTCACCAGCCGGTCTTCAATGTTGACCAGTTGGCCGATATAGGTGTGGTCAAAAATGGTGCTTTTTTGAATCGAGGCTTCATCATCAATGATGACATTGGCCCCAATCACCACATCTGGCCCCAGCTCCACGCCCGCCCCAATGCGGCAGTTTTCGCCAATGAACACGGGGGCAGCCAGCCGAGCGCTGGGGTGAATGACATTGTTCAGCCCCACCCAAATGCCGTCGGCAATTTGCCGCCCTTCCAGCGATAAAAAGCGGAGTTGGGGCGTGCCGTTGGCGACCTGCCCTGGTAGGGGGTTGTGGAGAAATGTTTGTTGCGCTTCCTGATATTTGGGGAAGGTGTCGAGCGTGTTGAGATAGCCGTTGCTGGTGAAGGCGTGGACAGGCAGATCGGCGGCCAGCAGAGCGGGGATGAGTTCTTGCTGAATGTCAAAGTGGGTTCGTGCCGGAATGTGGTTTAGGACACTTGGCTCGAAGATGTAGACTCCGGTGGCGTAGTAGGGGGCGGAACCGTTGACTTGGGTGGTTAAACGGCCGTTTTCCCCCACAAAAACCGGCTGGCTTGCATCGGAACCGTGGCGACTAACGACCACGGTTGCTGCGCTGCCGCGCACCCGGTGCTGCCCCACCAGCTTGGCAATGTCCAGGTCAACAACCATATCGGCCGGTAAAACAATAAAGGTGTCGCTTAAGCTGCTTTCTGCCCATTTTAGCGCCCCAGCCGACCCCCAAGCGTCACGTTGCAGCAAATAATCCAACTCCACGCCCCACCGTTCTCCCTTGCCAAAAAATGCTTCAATGCTTCCCGGCAAATGGTAAAGGCTGACGTTGATGTTTTGGATTCCCTGGCGAGCCAGCAGTTCAATGGCATAGGTCATGACGGGGCGATTGGCGATGGGAAGCATGGGGGACGGAATGGTTTCCGTGAGTGGCTGTAATTTTTCTGTTTCGCCGGTGGCTAGAAGGATTGCCTGCATAATGTCCTCAATGATGGTTACTACTGGAAAAACGGCCGTTTCTGCTGTGGTTGGCGGCAAAAACGGCCGTTTTTAAAATCTGCTTTTAGAGATTGGAAATTGGAGATTCATCAATCTCCAATCTCTAGTCTCCAATCTTTTTCATGTAAACTACACAAATCTTTTCTAAACGATTTCTAAATATTAAAACCGACGGACGTAAAAATTCACATTACAATATTTACGCCGCTGCCGAAGCCAAATCACCGTAAAGCGACAGCACCTTGTCAAAACGCACCATCTCAATCACCCGCTGCACATCGTTGGAGCAGTTTGTCACCCGCAGTTCCCCCTTGCGGTCGCTCGCTTCCCGGTGCAGCGAGGCCAACATGGCTAACCCGGCACTTGCCAGAAAAACGGTGTCGCTCAGGTCCAGAATGAGATGCGGGTTTTTGTTCAACGCTTCCTGACACGCCTGTTTGACTTCGTTCACGGTGTTGGCATCCAACCGGCGTGGCCCATTCACCACAGACCATTTGCTGTCGTTACGCAATGTTGGTTTGTTAGGCTGGGTAATTTCTTCCACCGATAACGGCCGTTTTGCCAACGCCTGGTCAATATTCTCATCAATCTCAAAAAACTTATCCAGTCGCAGCACCCCCAGCGTTTCCAAAATCATCTTTGGCACTGACACCAGCACCAAATCACCCCCCGCATCTCGCGCCTGCTTGGCTAAACCCACCAGGCTACCAATGGCCGTGCTGTCCAAAAACTCACTTTCGCCCAGATTCACCACCACACGGTTTGTTTCCCCCAGCGCCCGCTGCCCCAATTCCCGAAACGCTTTAATGTTAGCGGTGGTCAAGCGGCCAGAAACATTGATAATCGCCCGGTCATCCACCACCAATAGTTCCGTCTTCGGCAGCACCGTCGCCAGCCGCTCACCTTGGCGCATAATCCACCACTGCTTGGCAAAAAACGACGAAAACAGCACCATATCCACCGCATACCGCTTCCACAAACGGCGCGGTTCACTCAGCAGCCGGTGTATCCATTCCAGCCCACTCTTTTGCATCCACTCCGGTGCCCGTTTGGTTTTGCCCGTAATAAAGTCCAGCGTGCCGCCAATGCCAATCATCACCGGCACCCCCAACTCGCGCCCATACATCCCAATCCACTTTTCCTGCTTGGGGTTGCCAAACGCCACCAGCAGCACATCCGGCTTGGCCGCCTTAATATCGGCCAAAATCTGGCGATCCATTTCCAAAATGGAGCTATAGGGCGGGGAGCAAACCCCGGCCACCTTGAACCCCGGATTGGCTTCGGTGAGCATTTCGGCAGCGCGTGCCGCCACGCCCGGAGCCGCCCCCAAAAAATAGACGGAGTATCCTTTTTTGGCTGCCCGTTCGGCCAGGGCTGGCACCATGTCGGCTCCAGCCACTCGCCCTTCCAACTCTACCCCCAAGATTTTTGCTCCCCACACCAGCGGCATCCCATCGGCCGTTGCCATGTCAGATTCTTGCAGCAAGTAGCGCAGTTCCGGGTCTTGCATCGCTTTCACCACAAAATCGGCGTTGACGGTTGCAATTTGGTGTGTCTTGCCAGTGGCGCGACCCACTTCAATAAACTGTTCGATTTGATCAAGTGCTTCGTCCATATTGAGGTCGTCAATAGGCGTGCCGAGAACCATAACAAGTTTTCGCATGATGTTACCCCTTTACCAATACAATGGCTGGTTAATACGCGCCGCGTGAAAAGACAACGGCCGGAATCGTTTTAAGCAAAATTTCGACGTCTTTGAGCAAGCTCTGCTCTTCAATGTATTTCAGATCCAGCTCAACCCAGCGGGTGAAGCTGAGGTTGCTGCGCCCGGAAATCTGCGGCAGGCCGGTGATGCCGGGGATGGCATTGAGCCGCCGCCGCTGGTCAAATTCATATTGCGCCACTTCCGAAGGCACGGGGGGGCGTGGCCCCACCAGCCGCATTTCGCCGCGCACCACGTTCAAAAGCTGTGGCAGTTCGTCAATGCTAAGTTTGCGGATGAGCTTCCCAACGCGGGTGACGCGGGGGTCGTCTTTCATTTTGAACATTACATCGCCGTTTACTTCATTTTTTGCCAGCAGTTCTGCTTTGCGGGCTTCGGCATCAATATACATGGAGCGGAATTTGAAGCAGAGGAAGGTGCTGCCCCATTTGCCCACCCGTTTTTGCTTGAACAGCACTGGGCCGGGGGAGTCGAGCTTGATGGCGAGGGCGGTAATTGCCATGACCGGCCAGAGGAAGAAGAGGGCGATGCTGGCAACGGTGAAGTCGAAGGCGCGGCGCAGCCCTTCAATGATTTTGCCGCGAATGACCCAGGCCAAAAGCTGGAGCCGCATCCGCTGGATGGCGCGGCTGCTTTTAAAGCTTTGGTTGGCGTACACTTCCACCATGCGGGCGGTTTTTTCATCGAGTGTTTTGGTGGTAATCATTGGTTTTGCTGTAACTGCTTCCATGTTGTCCTCTTTGTTTTGAATGGATGACCAATTTGTTTTTTCACTCTGCAAAATGTTCATAGGACTTCTTTGTGACGATGGATTGGCTCAAGGTTGAGGCAATCGGGTCATAAGTGATTAGGAATCACTCCTGAAAAGGTACTCAAAAGGGATGTCATTCCCGCGAAAGCGGGAATCCATGCCTAAGCTACCTGTGGATACCCGCCTACGCGGGTATGACACCTGTATAGAGACGATTAGGATTCATTACGGGCAGTGCGTACCCACCCCTGGCGGTTTTTGCCAAGGAGAATTTTGATGTATTGCCCAATCTTCCAAATGATGAAGACGGGGGCGTAGAGTAAGGTTTTGTAGACGCTGCTGGGGGCGTTGACCATGCGGAGGCCAGCCAGTAGATAGATGACTTGGCCGAACAGGGTGCCGATGCCGAGCAGAAGGCTGATGAACCCCAGGTTGCTGCCGTTGGGGAAGAGGCGTTGGGCAATATAGGAGGCGGCGCTGGCAGCGAGTGCCAGGACGCTGAGGCCGGTGAGGATGGAGAAGGGGGGGATGATGTGTTCCATGGCGGCATCGAACAGGGTGAAGAAACGGCCGTTTCTCCCCCCCTGCCACCCCTTCTTCAACAACTGCGGCACATACAGCTTTGCCATTTCCAGCCGCCCCTGCTCCCAGCGCACATTTTGCGTTTGCGACTGTTCCAGCGAATCCGGCATTTCGGCCCAGACAACGGCATCGGGGGCAAACGTTACCCGTTCACCGTTGAGCAGCAGCGTCATGTGAAACTCAATATCTTCGGTAACAGAAGCCGACCATTCATGCTGGCGCATAATGTCGGCGGTGAACACCATGCCGTTGCCCTTTAGCCCAGCCGAACCGCCTAGCACCATGCGGCCTTGCGGACGCAGATAGTGAAGTACGGCTAGGGCAGCATAGCGCAGGCTGGCGCTCCAGCCGCTTTCAGGGTTACGCACGGCGTAGTATGCCTGAATGACACGCTCACCCCGCGCCAGTCGCGCATCCATGACGCGCAAGAAGTTGGGCGACACAACGGTGTCGGCGTCCAAAATAACAATGGCATCGTGGGGGTCGTTGGCAAGCCGCTGCAAAAGCCATTGCAGGGCGTAGCCTTTGCCGCGCAGGTCAAGGTTGTGGCGTTCGTGGGCGATGGCTCCGTGCTGGCGGGCAATAACGGCCGTTTTGTCCGAACAGTTGTCCGCCACCACATGCGTTGCATACAAATTCTTTGGATAATCAAGCTCCGCCAAATTATCCAGCAGGCTGGGCAGCAGCTTTTCCTCGTTATGGGCCGGGATGAGAATGAGAAATCGGTGTTGGGGGACGGCCGGCAGCGGCTCTGTGCGCCGGTTAGCCCGCCATGCCGTCACGGTCAGCAGCATTAAATAGGAGACCAGAAGGGCTAAAACGGTTTGAGCAGCGAAGATAAGTGTTTGCAACCAGAATAACATGCGCTTGTTCCAATATAGATGAAAAATGTGGTTGATAATGTGGCTCCTTTGTCTCAGAAAGAGACCAAATTAAGCGGGAGCCAGTGACCGGGTACAGGATTGATAAGTACAACCTTGTTTTCGTGGTACTAAGGTACTATATCAATGTACTAGATCACCGTTAAAAACAGAATTACAAGTTGGGGGGTGGGAATAGGAAGTGGGTCAGGGGTCAGGGGGGGAGAGTTAACCTTGTCGGGCTACCTTATGTCGTTCTCAAGCAGGTTGTTGTTGAAGTTGGTGATGAAGATGGTGCCGCTACGGTTGTCATGGATAAGCGTGTTGCGGATGGTGTTGCCGGGGTGTTCACCCAGCCGCACGGCATAGCCTGCGTTTTCGCGGATGACGTTGCGCTGGCTGCTGTTGGCGCTGCCCTGCTTGTTTTCGCCCACATATACGCCGCTGGTGGCGATGGTGATGCCGTCGCCCGGCTGACCGTGATGGCATTCGATGATGTTGTTGTAGATCCAGACCCAAGAACGGCCGTTTGCCACATCCACCGCATCCACATAAATCCCCCCATACGATAGCTCGCTTAACCCACAGTTACCGGCCGGCGCGTCGTCGTCACCAATCACATTGTTGGCAATCACCACATTGGTCGCCGTTCCCCCAACCCACACATTAGAAAAACCAGCCCCCGCACCATACAGCCGCAGCCCATCCACCACCACATTCGACCCCGTAATGTACAGCACATTGCTTCCCAGCCCGTTGGCGTTAATGTGGACTTCTTGCCCCGGCTGTGCTTGCATCGTTAAATTGTTGGCACTCAGCGGCGGCAGCGGAGCCGACAGCGTAATCATCAAATTGTCGGCAAAATAAATGGTAAACGGTTCGCCGCTGTTGTTTGCCAGGGCAATGGCGCTCCGCAGGGTGCAATCGTTGGCGGCTGCGGTGCAGGGCAAAATGTCAATGGGGTCGTCGCCCCGATCAACCATGGGCATCAAGGGGCTGCTGCTGGTCACGGTGGCCGACCCCAACTGTGGGCGTGTAGCTCCCGTATCCCGCGTTTGCGCCTCGACACCAGTCGGCCGGCAGCCCATGAGCAGGAAAATCACAGACGAGAAGAGGAAGAAACGAGGTAGCATAAGCCCTCCTTTAGCTACCTGAAAAGCCAACAAATTCGGCGGTGATGAAGTGATGCATGGTAGACAGACAGTTAAGCCGTTTGGCAACGGCATACATTTACTGTATGTGAAAAGGACGTAAATTGTTGTGCTGTGCTTAACAGGGAGGGGGTAAAGATGGGAAAAATAGTTCTGAAGGGTCTAAACGGATGGTTTCTTCCAGATAGAGAGTATGTCACCTTTAACATAT
>JAGQGA010000252.1 GCA_020432595.1 Anaerolineales bacterium
TCATCTACACCAACCCCAACTTCCAAAAAAGCGACCTCACCCTCGATGCCCTCGCCCAACTGGCCGACGTACCCAACGTTCAATATCTTAAAGACGCTTCCAGCAATACCGGCCGTTTGCTCACCCTCCGCAACCGCGTTGGCGACCGGCTCAAGCTGTTTAGCGCCTCCGCCCACATCCCCCTGGCCGTCATGCTCATCGGCGGCGTGGGCTGGATGGCCGGCCCCGCCTGCCTCATCCCCCGCCAAAGCGTGCAGCTTTATGAATTGGCGCGGGCTGGGCGATGGGAAGAAGCGATGGGGCTGCAAAGCCAGCTTTGGCAGATCAACGAACTATTCGCCAAATATGCTCTCGCCGCCTGCATCAAGGCTGGGCTGCAAAGTCAGGGCTTCGCCGTTGGCGACCCCATTCCTCCACAAGCCTCCCTCTCCCCCACCGCACGCCAGGAAATTGAAGCCTTCTTATCACAAAGATAATAGAGATTAGAGATTGGGGATTGTAGACGACCAATCTCTATAATCTCGAATCTCCAATTTCTGCCAAACCTCCCCATGTTTGACTACGCAACCGCCGTCAAAGATTTTCATGAAGCTCGCCGCCAAGCGCGGCTGGAGGAACTGTTTGGTCGCTTCACCGGCCAAACGCTTGATTTGTTGGCCTTTGACGAGGTACGCAAAATGGTACGATCTAACAGCCAGGTTGAACGTGGACTACAGGAAATCCCGCTTGCCGCCATTGTTGGCAGTGTGGGACGCTACCGCGATTTTACGCGCACGTTTTTGCCCAAGCTCGACAGCGACAGAGACCGCTGGGCGCAGGTGAAGCTGGCACATTTGCGCCAGGGGCTTCCACCGATTGAAGTGTATCAGGTAGGCGAAGTTTATTTTGTAAAAGATGGCAACCACCGCGTTTCGATTACGCGGCAGGAAGGCAGCCCGACGATTGAAGCGTATGTGACGGAAATACAAACGGCCGTTCCCCTCACCCCCGACACCAATCCCGACGACCTCATTATCAAAGCCGAATACGCCGACTTTTTGCACCAAACCCGGCTCGACCAGCTCCGACCAGAAGCCGACCTAACGCTTACCTCCCCCGGCAAATACCCGCTGCTGCTGGAGCATATTGAAGTTCACCGCTACTACATGGGGCTAAACGAAGGGCGGGCGATACCGTATGAAACGGCCGTTTCCCACTGGTACGACACCGTTTTTGCCCCCGCCATCCGCCTCATCCGTGACCACGGGCTGATGGCCGAATTCCCCGAACGCACCTCGGCCGACCTTTACCTGTGGCTGGCCGAAAACCGGGCGCAGATTGAGGCTGAATTGGGTTGGGCTGTTTCGACACAAACGGCCGTTACCGCCCTGGCTGAAACCGTTACCAGCTACACCCCCGGCTCACTTCTCAGCCGCGCCCTGCAAACCGTCACCAGCAGCAGCGGCCCCACCCGCGCCACCCAATGGTGGTACGAACAATCGCTCAAAGCGCCGGCCACCCCCTTCTTCGCCACCATTCTCGTCCCCCTCGCCGCCGACGACAGCGGCTGGCAGGCGGTGGACCACGCCCTGCTGTGGGCTAAAGCCGAAGGGTCGCAGCTCATCGGGCTGCTCACCGTGGCGCAGGAAGTGGACAAAAACGGGCTGATTGCCCAAACGATGCAGGCTGCTTTTGCCCAGCGCAGCACCGCCCACGGGCTAACACCTGTTTTCAAGGTAGAACCTGGCGACCTCTCCCCGCTGACGCGGCGGCTGGCCCGCTGGGCCGACCTGATTGTGCTGCCCATCCCGGCCAGCAGCGGCAGCGACGGCTGGGAGCGGGTGCGCCATACGCCGGGGGTCATGCTGCTGGCCCCGCCGACCCCGGCGCACCCCATCCACCACATTTTACTGGCCTATGACGACAGTCCCTACGCCCAACAAGCACTGCTGCTGGCCGTTTATTTGCACACGCGCTGGCAACGGCCGTTAACCATTCTCACCAGCCCCAGCCACCAGCCCGCCCTGCAAGAAGCATTGGCACCATTCCAACGAACCCAGCCTCACATTGTCGCCTGGTCACAGGTAACGGCCGTTGCCATTTTGGAAACAGCCCAACAAACCAGCCACCCGCTCGTCGTGCTGGGCGGCTACACGCCAACGGCCGTTTTGAACCCCCGCCGCGAAATGGTGGAAGCACTGATTCGGGAAACGGCCGTTCCCCTCCTCCTCTGCCGCTAAAACCAGCTACTTGGTCCCCAAAAATCAGCCCAGTAAGAAGTTCAACTTCTCCGAAGAAGTTGAACTTCTAGATCACGATTCCCCCAAACCTTAGCCATCTGACCCAGTACGCCAGTCCAATTGACACCATCCATACAATAATAGCCAAATCCAAGCGCTTGTTCTTGACCAAGAGCCAAGAACAAAAGGAGCCTATATGCAAAAATTATTTGCCGCGATTTATTGCACCCTGGCCTTATTCCTCACTACCCTTCACGCCATCTACGCCCAGCCCAACGACACCGCCACGTCCTCTACCCACAGCAACACCAGTAACACCACCACCGCTGCCCCGCCCCAAACAGCCCCCATCCTCGACCAATTGCTCTATTTGCCCATCATTACCAAACCCGGCTCACCCAATACCCTCAACCCATTTGAGCAAGAAGTGCTGACGCTGGTCAACAGCGAACGTGCCAAAGTAGGCTGCGGTGCCCTCACCGCCAACGACAAGCTGGTGGCTGCCGCCCGTGAACACAGCCAAGACATGGCCGACAACGACTTTTTTTCCCATACCGGCAGCAATGGTTCCTCCCCGGGCGACCGAATTGAGGCACAAGGGTATAATTGGTCAACGTGGGGCGAAAACATTGCCGCTGGCTACACCACCCCCGCCAATGTGATGGACGGCTGGATGAACAGCTCCGGCCACCGCGCCAACATTCTGAACTGCAATTTTACCGAAATTGGCATTGGCTATATTTACAACGGCAACGACACCGGATCGGTGAATTACCGCCATTATTGGACACAGGTTTTCGGCCGGCCAGGTTAGAAAAAGTTTTAGACAGGATTTACAGGATTAGCGGGATTCGAACCATTACCCGAAATCCTGTCAATATAAAATGAGCAACTACACCCTTGAACAAGATGTGATGGTCTCCATGCGCGATGGCGTGCAGTTGGCGTGCGATATTTATCGGCCTAAGGCTACCAACCAGCCCACCCCCGTTATTCTGGAGCGCACCCCCTACGGCAAACATCTGCCCAGCCGTTCTGAGCGCAGCGTGGCGGAATTTGAGCCGCCCAAAAGCCGCGCCGCCGTAGCCGCCATGTTTGTGGCCCACGGCTACACTGTTGTCTACCAGGATTGTCGCGGGCGGTACGCCAGCGAAGGTGTGTTTGAAAAATATGTGGACGATGCCAATGACGGCTATGACACCTGCGCCTGGCTGGTGGCGCAGCCGTGGTGCAACGGCAAAATTGGCACGATGGGGCTATCCTATGCCGCCCACACCCAAGCCGCTCTCGCCAGCGTCAACGCTCCCGGCATCGCCGCCATGTTTCTCGACTCTGGCGGCTTTGCCAATGCCTACCAAGGGGGCATCCGCCAGGGGGGGGCGTTTGAGCTAAAGCAGGCGACGTGGGCGTTTCGCAACGGGCAGCAAAGCGCAGCAGTACGGCAAAATCCGGCACTGCAAGCGGAATTGGCCGCCGTTGACCTGCACGAATGGTTTGGGGCAATGCCCTGGCAGCCGGGGCAGTCGCCGCTGGCACGGCTGCCGGAATATGAGGCGTATTTGTTTGAGCAGTGGCAGCGGGGTGATTTTGACGGCTATTGGCAGCGGCCGGGGCTGTGGGCGGAAGGGTTTCACGACCAGTTTCCTGACTGCCCACAGGTGCATATGTCGTCGTGGTATGATCCGTATTCACAAACGGCCGTTTCCAACTATCTCGGCATGGTTACGCGGAACAAAGGGCCGGTCTCGCTCATTTTGGGGCCGTGGACACACGGCAACCGCTCGCTCACCTACGCTGGCGACGCAGATTTTGGCTCCGCTGCCACCCTCGACGGGCAGCTTGCTACCGACTTTTGGGAACTGCGGCTGCGCTTTTTTGACCGTTGGCTGCGCGGCGTTGACAATGGGGTAGACCAAGAGCCAGCGGTGCGCTACTTTCGCATGGGGGGGGGCAGCGGGCAGAAAAACACAAACGGCCGTTTGCGCCACGGTGGCTCTTGGCAGCAAGCAAACTCTTGGCCGCTGCCCAACACCCGGTTCACGCGATACTATTTGCATAGAGACGGCCGTTTATCCCCCACCCTGCCCGTTGCCGACCAACCCCCGCTGGCCTACGACTACGACCCGCGCCATCCCGTTCCCTCTATCGGCGGCACCATCACCTCCGGCGAGCCGATTATGGTGGGTGGGGCGTTTGACCAGCGCGAAGAACCCCGCTTTTTTGGCTCCCGCCCTCCCTATCGCCCACTGGCGGAACGGCCGGACGTGCTGGTGTTTGCGACGGAGCCGCTGGAAACGGCCGTTGAAATCACCGGCCCGATTGAAATCCATTTGTGGGTGCGCTCCAGCTGCCCCGACACCGACTTTACCGCCAAGCTCATTGACGTGTCCCCCCCCAGCGACGACTACCCCGACGGGTTCACCATGAACCTCACCGACGGCATCCTCCGCGCCCGCTACCGCGACTCCTGGGAACAGCCCAGCCCGCTGCCGCCGGGGGAAGTTGTCACCTTGACAATACGGCCGTTTCCCACCAGCAACCTGTTTGCGCCCGGCCACCGCATCCGGCTAGACATTAGCAGCAGCAACTTCCCCCACTTTGACCTCAACTTCAACACCGGCGAACCGGAAGGGCAGGCGACCCACGTCCGCGTGGCACATAACGAGGTTTTTGTGGATGAAAAACGGCCGTCGCACGTTGTCTTGCCCATCATTGCAAAAGAATCACACCGTCAATCTCAGACACTTCCATGAAAATATTTCTCCGCAAACGCCACCAGCGCGTCCTCAAACACATTCATGGGTGGCAACACTAACCCAGCACCTACTTGCCCTACCCCAGCATCCTTGTGGGCAATACCGGTGTTGATTTGGGGGCGGATGCCTAGCTCCACCACTTTGCGGATGTCTACGCCGGTGGGGGTGCCACGAAAACCGAGGGCGGGGATGGTGAAGGCTGTGTGTTCGGCGGTAGTGATTTCGTACATCTCCATCGTGGTGTTAATTGCCATTTCCGGCGTGCCGCTGATGAAGGTGACAATAGCCGGGGCTGCCGCCATGGCAAACGCGCCAATGCCGGCCGTCTCCGTAATCGTCGAGTCCCCAATATCACCACTAGCATCGGCAGCCGTAAAGCCGGGGAAGTAGAGGCCGTCGGGCTGCCCCACCGGCCCGGTAAACCATTGGTCGCCCAAGCCGCTGACGCGAATGCCGAGGTCGGTACCGTTCCGCGCCATGACGGTCATGACGGTGCTGCCTTCCACCCCATGCCCGGCATCACACATCGCTTTGCACGCCGCCATAACGGGGTTAAGGACGCTGAGGGCGTTGTCGCCTAAAAATTGCAGAATGCGGGCTTTGGTTTCGTCATCGGCACGGCATTTGGCGATGTGTGGGGCGAGTTTGGTGGTGTAGATGATAGAACCAGCCTTGTTGCGGTTGTGGCCTTCGTCCCCCATGTGGAGCGATTCGGCCAGCAGGGCGCGAATGTCTAGCCCTTCGTCAGTCATGGCTAACGCTTCGGCCAACACCGGCCCCATCACGTCATTCATCCAGCGCAGCTTTGCCAGCACTTCCTCGCTGTAGGCTCCGTAACGCAGCACCTTGCCATATCCCTCGTTAAGATTGGAGTAGGTTTTGTTGCCATGCGTCACGTTTTCAATAACGTAAACCTTCATCGAGGCCGACGTGACCCCAGCCATGGGGCCAACGGCCGCATGTTGGTGGCACGGCTCCAGCTCTATTTGCCCCGACGTGACCAACGCTTCGGCACTGGCCCAATCGGTTGCCAGCCCTTCAAAAATAAGTGCCCCAACGATGGCTCCGCGCATGGGGCCAGAAGCGCGTTCCCAGGTGATGGGCGGCCCAGCGTGGAGCAGCAGGTTATCGCGCATACCGGGGATCACGTCGCGAGCGGTGGCGACGGTTTTTAGGATGGGTCGAGCGGTCATCATGCGGGAAACGGCCGTTTCATTGGCCTGTTCAATGTCTATCATTGTTATTCTCCATTAACCAACATCATTCACAAAATCGGCGGGCAAAACGGCCGTTTCTGGAAAATCACGCAAAATTCGTTTGTTCATGATCCACGCTTCCAACTGCGTCTCATCAATCACATAATGGGCCGTCAATTCCCGCAGTTTGGCGGCTTTGGCAGCAATCAAGGCTGCATCAGGTTTAGGTCTTGGCAAAAATTGTTTCATCTCTACCCCTTCATCTTCGCCAGCAGCGCCATCATCCGCTCATTTCCCCCCGCTGGCGGTCGCCAATCAACCTGAACGGCCGTTCCTCCCTGCCCCACCACACTGTCATAAAACATCTCCAACCCCACATTGATAGCCGCCAATGGCTTGTTCAATGGGTTACTTGTGGTGGTGGTGGGGAAAATTGGTGCAGCCAATGACTCTGATACGGCCTCAAAAGCGGCCGTTGGGTCGGTAAACAGTACCGCCCCCGCCGCTTGCAGGCGTTCCATTTGCTGCTCGCGGTTTTGCGGGTCGACGTCGGTGCCGATGAGCAGCACGGCAATGGGCAAATTACGGTTGGCTTTGGCGGCGGCAATCGCCGGAGCCAATTCTGCCGCTGGGTCGGGGTGCGCCCCTTCGCCCAGCACCACATCGAGCAAAATCAACCCCACGCCGGGGTCGGCCGCCTCCTGTGCCAGCCGCCGCAGCCGCAGGCTGTTGTCCATCATCGGGTGCAGCCGCCCCTGCGTAAAATCGTCCTCACCCATGTCCACAACGGTGTGGCCGTGGCTGTGAAACGGATCATCCAATTCAACTACGCCGTCAAGCGACAAATTGGCGTGCAGCGGGGCGACGGTGGCGCGGAGCGTGAGCAACGCTTCATAGGCCAGGGTGCCGCCGGAAAAGAGGGCGCGAAGATAGCCGTTAGTTTGTGGCAGCGATTGCGTGGGCGCGGCTTTACGCGGCAGCGAAACGGCCAACGAAGCGGTTTCGGACAGAGAACGGGCAAAATGGAGGTTGTTGAGTTGGTGAGCCGGAGGGGCGTAGCCGAAGAAGTTGACGATGACGGGTTTGCCGGTGGCGCGGGCAGCGGTGAGTAGCTGGTTGGCAACGGCCGTTTCTGGCGGTTTAGACATGAGGACAATAACGGCCGTTTGTGGGTCATCGCGCAGCAGTGCCAACGCCTGCAAAGCCGTCATGCCCCCCACCGCCCCCTTCAAATCCCGCCCGCCGGTGCCGATGGCGTGGGAAACGCCGCTGCCGAGGTTGTGGATTTGGCTGCTGATCGCCTGAATGCCGGTGCCAGACGCGCCGACAATCCCCACATCGCCGCGCCGCACGCGGTTGGCAAACCCCAGCCCCACGCCGTTGATGATGGCCGTGCC
>JAGQGA010000253.1 GCA_020432595.1 Anaerolineales bacterium
ATGGTTTACTGCGGCCAGATGAACAAGGGGCTGGTGGAGCGGCTGCAAAAGCTGGGGGTCAATGCGGTGGGGCTGTCGGGGATAGACGGCCGTTTATGGCAAGGGTCGCGTAAATCGGTCATTCAGGTTGTCGAAAACGGCCGTCGGCGCGTCATCCGTGACAACTACACCGGCAAGGTGGAGCAGGTCAACGCGATGCTGCTCCATAACCTGCTGGATGCTGGTTTTGTGCCGGTATTGACCCCGCCAGCGATTAGCTATGAGGGGGAGGCGATCAATGTGGATGGGGATCGGGCGGCGGCCATAACGGCCGTTTCCCTCGCTGCCACCGACCTGCTCATTCTCTCCAACGTCCCCGGCGTGCTGCAAAATTTCCCCGACGAAAGCTCGCTTATCGGCCAAATTGCGCGTAGCGACATTGACCATATCGCCCAAACCTATGCCCAGGGGCGGATGCGAATCAAGCTGCTGGGAGCGCAAGAGGCGCTTGACGGCGGCGTGCAGCGGGTGGTGCTGGGAGATGCGCGAGGCGAACGGCCGATTTTGCGAGCCATCGCCGGAACTGGAACAGTCATTTGTCCCTGATTCTCAAAAATTTCTCAATTTGGACGGCTGTAATGGAAAAATTAACGTTAGAAACCCATAATGAGTAGTACCTCAGTACTATATCACCCTTCTTTTCACCGCCGCCAAATCTGACGTTAACGTTCATTGTTGTCCACTTGAAAGAAATTAGTAGGAGAATCATATGATACCAAGTCTTGAAAAATGTTTAGCAGAAGGCAAAACTTTTATCAACTGACTGGCACTGGTTAGCGTTGTAGGAAGGCAACGCTAACCGTGGAGGGACAAATGTTTTATAAGAAATGGTCGGTTTTTGCTGGCCGTATCGCGTTGGTTGGCATTTTATGGCTAACCTTGGTATCCGTTGCCTCGGCGCAAAGCAGTGTGCCGCCGGGGTTGATTATGTGGAATAAGTTGGGAAGCGATAGTGAAGTAACCCATTCCGAATTTGGGCCAAACCTCGATTTTTACACGGGCGGTTATTGGGTACACGTTCCTGGGCAACGCGCCTATGTTCCCGGTAAATTTGGGCAGGCCATTACCTTGAGCGGCAGCTACTTCAGTACGGTGCGTGTCCATAACCTGGTGCTCAACGACTTGAGCAACTATATTGACCCGGAACAAGGGACGGTTGAGGCCTGGTACTATCAAAAGGCAATTCCCGTGCCGTATAACTACGGTGTTTATCGCATCTTTGATGGTGCTTATGGTCTTGATGCTGGCATGGCTTTCGACGTATATGGAAGTCCAGACCAAATGCGTTTTGCGTTGGGTTTTGGGGCTGCCTCTTATGTGACGATTAGCTATGATCTAGCCAATATCCCCAATAACGAATGGATTCATGTGGCTGCCGTATGGGATCGGCAGGGGATTGGTGGTTCGGCCGAGACGATGCGTTTGTATGTCAATGGCACGAGCGTGGCGGCCAGCACCGACAGCAGTTGGGGAACGGCCGTTGGTTCCCAAGCTGATATTGCCGGTGGCAACGATGCCAACATCGCCGACAAATTCTACCTCGACAACATGCGTATTTGGGATTATGCGCGTACCGATTTTACCTTTACCGAAGCCCCCAATTCGCCCCCAGTAGCCATCGAAGATGTTGTGACGATGGATCGGGATGCACCCTTAACCATTGACGTACTAGCCAATGATTATGATCCGGATGGTGATGCGTTGACCATTGTGGAAGTGACACAAGGTACTAACGGCAGCGTGGCTTATGATGGCACGCAGGTGATGTATACACGTAACCCAGACTTTAACGGGACCGATACGTTTGGCTACAAGATTGACGATGGCAACGGCGGTGTATCGTGGGGCGGGGTTATTGTGACGGTTCTGGCTGAGGTTGATGTGGATCCAACAGCGAGGTTGGGTTACAACGTGGTCATCGGCAAGGGAAGTAAGATTGAAGCGGAGGTTGTGATTTTAGATAACACCGTCATTGGCAGCGATGTGCTGATCAAGCGAAAAGCCTTTATTGGGCCGAACAGCAATATTGGTGCGGGAAGCCGATTGGAAGCCAATGTGCAGCTTGGGGGCAATGCCCGCCTTGCCGAACGGGTTGCTTTGAAAAAGGATGTGGTTGCTGGCAACAACTTCCAAGCTGGAGCCGATGTTAGCGTGGACAAAAACACCAAGATTGGTAACGATGTCACGTTGGGAAAGCGGGTAGCCATTGATAAGGAAGTCACCATTGGCGACAAAGTTACATTGGAAGAACAGGTGGTGGTGAAACAGGCGGTTCAGCTTGGGCGAGAAACGCTGGCAAAAGCCGCCAGCCGTATTAGCCAAAATGCCAAAGTTGGGCAGCGTGTCGTGGTGGGGCGCAGCGCGTTGGTGAAGGCCAAGGCTGTGGTGCCGGACGACACAGTGATCCCAGACGGAGGGACGTATCCGTAATGATGTATTGGTTATTGGTTATTGTGACCCAATAACCAATAACCAAACAACTATGAATACAATTGAATTGGAGACCCGCCACAGCAGCGGGGTTTATGGAAAGCGGGAGATGGCGATTGTGCGGGGGGAGGGGGCGGTGGTGTGGGATGAAAACGGCCGTTCTTATCTCGACTGCGTGGCGGGCATTAGCGTAGCCAATGTCGGCCACGCACACCCAACGGTGGTGGCGGCGATTACCCGGCAGGCGCAAACGCTGCTCACCTGCCCGGAGATGTTTTACAATGACCAGCGGGCGCAGTTGTTGGGGCGATTAACGGCCGTTTTGCCCGGCAACCTCGACCGCGTGTTTCTCTGCAACTCCGGCACCGAAGCCGTTGAAAGTGCCATCAAATTTGCCCGGCTGGCAACCGGCAAAAGCGGTATTGTCGCTACCATGCGCGGCTTTCATGGCCGCACGTTGGGGGCACTGTCGGCCACCCACAACCCCAAATACCGCGAGCCGTTTGCCCCGCTGCTGTCCGGTTTTGCTCACGTTCCTTATGGCAACCTGGACAAATTGGCGGCGGCGATTGACGACGGGACGGCGGCGGTGCTGCTGGAGCCGGTGCAGGGGGAAGGGGGGGGGCGCCCCGCTGACTTTGGCTATTTGCAAGCGGTGCGGGCATTGTGTGATGAGCGCGGCGTGCTGCTGATTTTGGACGAAGTGCAAACGGGATTTGGCCGCACCGGGCAATGGTTTGCCTGCCAGCACGCCAACGTCGTACCCGACTTGCTGACCATGGGCAAGGCCATCGCGGGGGGCGTGCCGATGGGGGCAGTGGGGATTGGCGCACGGGTGACGGGATTAAAACCAGGGCTGCATGGCTCTACCTTTGGTGGCAACCCGCTGGCGTGTGCGGCGGCCTTGGCGACGCTGGACGTGTATGAAGCGGAGCAACTGGTGGCGCGGTCGGCGCGGCTGGGGGTCTATTTGCAGGAACGGCTGGCCGAAATCAACTCGCCGCTGATTCGGGAGGTGCGCGGGCTGGGGCTGATGGTCGGTATTGAACTGCGGGTTCGCGCCAGCCAGGTAGTGGAAAAGCTAATGGAGCGCGGTATTTTGACCCTAACGGCCGGGCCAACCGTGCTGCGCCTGCTGCCGCCGCTGGTCATTACTGAAGCGCAGTTGGATGAGGTGGTGGAAGCCATTGCGGCGGTATTGGGGGAGTTGGGATTGGAGATTGGAGATTAGAGATTCAGCTGACTTTAATCGCCAATCTCTAATCTCCAATCTTTATTTGATGATGAACGAAACTGAATTTTTACAACAACTGGTTGCCATTCGCAGTTTGTCGGGGGAAGAGCAGGCAGTGGCGGCGTTTTTGGTGGGGCAGATGGGGCGGCTGGGGCTGGCGGCGTGGGTGGACGGGGCGGGGAATGCGGTGGGGGTGCGGCAAGGGGCGGGGCCAGAGGAGCGGGAGGTGGTGCTGTTGGGGCATATGGACACGGTGCCGGGGGAGGTGGCGGTGAGGGTGGAAAACGGCCGTTTATACGGTCGCGGTTCCGTAGATGCCAAAGGGCCGTTAGCCGCCTTTGTCCAGGCGGCGGCGCGGGCAGATTTGCGCCCCGGTACGCGGGTCGTCGTCATTGGGGCCGTTGAAGAAGAGGCCGCCACGTCCAAAGGGGCGCGGTTTGCCGCCGCGCACTACCAGCCCGACTACTGCATCATTGGCGAGCCAAGCGGCTGGGATGGGGTGACGCTAGGATACAAGGGGCGGCTGCTGGTGGACTACACCTTGACGCAGCCGATGGGTCATACGGCGGGGCCAGAGGTGGGGGTGGCGGAAACGGCCGTTAGCTGGTGGAATCAACTTTCCTATTATATTGAGCAATATAACGCCAGTCGCCCTCGGCTGTTTGACCAACTGCTGCCCTCGCTGCGCGACATGGGTTGCCACAGTGATGGATTGCATAACACCGCCTTTTTAAAAATCGGGGTGCGGTTGCCACCCGATTTTGACAGCGAGGGTTTTGCCACCCAGCTTCAGGCGTGGGCTGGCGAGGCGCAGATTGTGACCTATGCTGGGGAACCCGCTTTCCAAACCAGCCGCAGTGACCCGCTGGCACGGCTTTTTAACCGAGCCTTGCGGCAGCAAGGGGCAGAGCCACACTACAAGCTTAAGACGGGGACATCGGATATGAACGTGGTTGGCCCGATCTGGCAATGCCCGATTGTGGCCTATGGCCCCGGCGACAGCCAGCTTGACCACACGCCGAATGAGCATGTGGTGATTGAGGAGTATTTGCAGTCGGTTGCGGTGTTGCAGACCGTTTTGGAAGGGTTGTAGTGGGGGAATGGGACGCAGATTGGCCTGATGCACCTGGTTAAGATCAGGAAAATCAGGTCAATCTGCGTCCTGAATTTTCTGCCTCAGGTTTGTTGGAGATGTTATTCATACGCTGCCAGCATGTGGCGTAGTTCTTGTTGTAACTGCTGTTGCCACGCTTTTGGCTCTAACAAAATGGCGTCTTTGCCTAGCCAGCGTACCAGTGCCAAAACAGCCTCCTGATTGTCTTCACCAAAGGTCATGATGGTTTGGCCGTTGCTGCTCAGCTCAAATTGGGCGTGGCGGTAGTACCAATCCTGCTGGAGCCGTTCGGCCTGGGCTGGGGTAAGCTGAATTTTGACGGGGGCTTCTTGCTGCCAGGCACGCATGGCTGTTTCTAGCCAGTTGTGGTTGAGCAGGGATTGGACGTCGAAAAACGGCCGTTTTTCCCCCCGTTCTCCACCCAATCGCAGCTGCACCACCCGGTCGGCACGCCACAAACGGGGTGCGTTCGGTTGGCCGTCCTCTTGTCCTACCAGGTACCAGCGGTTGCGATCCCAAAACATCCCCATAGGCATGGCCTCAATCCACCGCGCCTCCTGGTCATAGGGGGATTGATACTGTAGCTGGATGAATTTGTCGTCCAGAATGGCCTGGAGAAAGTGGGTGAGGGTGGGGTTTTGTAAACGGCCGTTTGTCTGCCCATCTCCCGGTTCAGGGTGAAAAATATCGTCTGGCACTTCCTCAAAACCAATCAACTGCCGCGCATTTTGCAGCACGATCTGCAACCGTTCCGGCAGTGCCGCCAGCAATTTTTGCTCCGCTGACCCCAGTTCGGCGGCAAACGGCTTGTGCTTGATCCGCTGCAAAAACGCCAGCCCCAGCAGCAGCGAAATCGCTTCCTTGGTCGAAAACATCAGCGTGGGCAAAAAATACCCTTCCAGCAGCCGAATGCCACCGTCACGCCCCCGTTCGCTGTAAACCGGAACCCCCAGCAGGCTCAATGTTTCAATATCCCGGTAAATGGTGCGGCGGGAAACGGCAAATTGCGCTGCAAGCTGCGAAGCTGACAGGCGTTCGTTGCTGCGTAACCGCAAAACAATGCCCAAAATACGATCAAATCGGTTCATCTTTTTCCTACAAAATATGACATACAGGTGACAACTTTACAATGGTACTGTTTTGGCCGACTATTTATCCACTCCAAAAGATGAGGTGAAGATTGATACAGTTCAACAAATATAGACAACTTTTTCAACATCGCTCCTTCCGCCTGTTTTGGTTGGGGTACACATTTTCTACCCTGGGGGACTCGATGACCCGCGTTGCCCTCACCTGGCTGGTATGGGAATTGACAAAATCGGCCTGGTATTTGGGACTGCTGGCTTTTTTCTATACGGCCCCCGTTGTGGTGGGCGGTCTGTTGGCTGGCTGGCTGCTGGATCGGTTTGGGGAGCGGCGGGTGATGATGATTGATAGCTGGCTGCGCGGTGTTGCGGTGCTGCTCGTCCCCCTGCTCAACCAGTTGGGGGTGTTGGAACTATGGCACATCTACGTCATTGCGGCGGTTTACGGCAGCTTGTTTATGATTCCGCTGGCCGGAGGCCCGACGCTGGTGCCGCGTCTGGTGCCCAAACAGCACCTTGCCACCGCCAACGCGCTGGAGATGTTGACGTTTACTATCAGTGGGGTGGTGGGTGCGCCGCTGGCCGGTTTTCTGATTGCGTGGTTTACGGCTCCAAACGTGCTTGTGGTGGATGCGGTTTCTTACATCGTCTTCGCCCTCTTTTTGTGGCAGGTGGTGCCGCTGGTGGTTGATGAGGGAGGGGAAACGGCCGTTAATCCCCCCAGCAAAACCTACCGCCTCCAGGATGCCATCGCTCTGCTGCGCCAAAACACAATCCTCCAATCCACCACCCTTATGTTTATGGCGGCCAACATCGGGATGGGTGCGTTATTTGTGTGGCTGCCCATTTTTGCCGATGAGGTGTTGGGGGGCGGGGCGGAACTGTATGGCACGTTGTTAGGCGTGTTGGCAGTTGGTGAAGTATTTAGTGCCCTGTTGGCTGGTGGTGTGGCTTTACCCTTAACGTTGGGAACCCTTATCTGTTTGACGCAATTCCTGGCTGGGGTGTCGCTTACGCTGCTGCTGGTTGGGCAACCATCCGGCTGGGCCATGCTGAGTTTGGCGCTGTTTGGCTTTTTTAGTGCCCCCATGACCATTTGGGCGCAAACGCTGCGGATGCAAATTATTCCCGAAGCGCTGCGGGGGCGCACCTTTGCCCTGTTACGCACGCTGATGCAAGGGGCAAACCCGCTGGGCGGTCTTCTTGGCGGCGCGTTGCTCCCCCTGGTGGGAATGCCGCTTATGGTTGTGCTTTCTGTGGTGACAATCGCCGTGCCGGGTTTGCTGGGTCTCAATGTACCAACGCTGCGGCATGGCGATGCGCGATAAGTCGTGTTTGGAAGTTAAGGTGCCTGGGGCACGGCCTAACAGCCTCACGACGAGTACCTTAACTGTACAAGTGTCATTTCGAGGTCCTCCGAGAAATCCCGTTCTTGTTGGTAAAGGGAACGGGATTTCTCCTCGAAGACTCGTCGAAATGACATGTTTTGGCTGAAAACTGGTTCACAGACTTATTTGGTCTGGTTACTTTTTATCCTTGATGGCGATTGCCAGATTGAGGTCGTCTAGCTGACGCTGCGCCACTTCGGAGGGGGCATCGGCCATGAGGTCCGTGGCCTGGGCGGTTTTGGGGAAGGCCATTACTTCGCGGATGTT
>JAGQGA010000254.1 GCA_020432595.1 Anaerolineales bacterium
GCCAGCGGTGGCTTGTTGTTCTCCACCAGAGCCGTTGCCATTGCCGCCACCACCGCCACCGTTGCCGTTGCCACCACCGGAGCCGTTTCCGTTTCCGTTGCCATTGCCACCGCCGTTGCCACTTTGTGCCGTGCCACCACAGGCCGCAAGGCTAATCATAATGAGCAATAATAAAAGTTTTTTCATGTGTATTTTCCTTTTGATAGGGCAAGGTAGCACCTGCACCTAAGTAGTGATTTGTACCCAGAGGATAAATCCTCCGAGGGTAATGATGATGCCTGCAAGCCAACACCAATCGGACGTTTTCATCTGTAGTTGGTAAAACGGCCGTCTTTTGGGTGACTCAAAACCACGGGCATAAGCTGCTTCTGTCATTGTCCATGCCCGCTTCGTGGTTAACACAATGGCTGGTACTGTCAGTGCGACTCCGTCACGTACCATCTGTAGACGTTCTCGCCAGCCTACTATTTTAGCATGATGCACCGCACCGCGTGCTATTTGCGCCTCGCGTACTGTGCTGATTTCTCCCTGTAGCAGCCCTATGCTCTGAAAGGCAAGACTCAGCCCAAAGGCATAGCGATAGGGAAATCGCAGCCATTCGAGGGTTAACTGCAGTTCTGTAAAAGAGGTTGTTAACACAAACAAGGTAAAGGTACTGATGAGCAGTATTAGCCGTAACGTAACTGTGACGGCTAGCTCGATACTAACCAGCCACCAATCGAGGGCAAAGAGAAAAACGAACAGCCATTTGAGCCGCCAAAGCTGTTGGTAGGCGTATTTCCCTAGCTTTGCCCAGTAGATCAGACCACCGTAGATGAGTGTAAAAAACGCCAGCGGCACAATGGGCATCATCACTGCTAGTGAAGCCCCAACGGTTAGCAGCAATTTGATGCGGGGGTCGAGCGAGCGCAGGGGGGAGTCTTCTACAAGCTGGCCGCTTGGTGTTGGCATGACTTTACTTAGGGCTGATTTCTTCATTGATGTAGAACCAAGCGGGAAGGGTCAGGCCAACCTGCTCCCAGCAAGCTGTTTCTTGAAAAAGAGCGTGTGGTGAACCATCGGCAATGATGCCGGTTTTGCCAAGTAAAATGAGGCGGTTGGCCTGTGCCGCCAGAGCTAAATCGTGGGTGGTGAATAGAACTATCTTGCCGGCCTGCGCCAAGGCTTGCATCAGCCGTACTAGACGCTGTTTGTGGTCGTTGTCTTGCCCTAGAGATGGTTCGTCGAGGAGCAGCCCGTCGCGGGGAAGCTGCATGATGATGGTAGCGAGAGCAACCCGCTTTTTTTCGCCTTCACTGAGCAGAAGCGGTGGTGTCTCTTCGTAGCGGTGCAAATTAAATAGGTCAAGTAGCCAGCTATACAGTTCTTGATCAATGTGGGGCAGATGGTAACAAATTTCTTCGCGCACGCTGGGGTTAAAGAGCTGGAGGTCGGCGTTTTGGAAAACGAGACCAAATTCGGCCGGTTTTTCCCCCACATTGACATTGCCTGCATAGCTTTGCAGCCCCGCCAGGCAGCGCAGCAGCGTTGTCTTGCCCACACCATTGCGCCCAACGATTGCCACGATTTCGCCAGCGGCAATGTCAAGATTGAGGTTAGCCAAAATGGGGGTTTGATCGTAGCCAACCTGTAAGTGGCGCACGTGCAACGACCCATTGGCGGGTAGGATCGGTAGCGGGGGGGGCGTTTTGTGATAATCGTTGCGGCTGAGATGTTTGTTGTCTAAATGGAGATAGCGGACATGGGGCAGGTGCGCTACCTCTTGGAGCCGATGTTCGGAGATGATGATGGTGGTGCCAGCGGCTATGATGTGGGCAAGGTAGCTTATAAATTCTTGAACGGCCGTTGTGTCCAACATGGATAGCGGTTCATCCAGCAGCAATATGCGCGGCCGTCGAGCCACAATGGCCGCCAAAGCCAGCCGTTGTTGTTCACCGCCAGATAATGATTGCGGGTTGCGCTGGCGTAGGTCTTGCAAGTGAAATAGTGTTAAGACCTCCTCTAAGCGCTGGCTAATTTCAGTTCGCGACAAACCCAGATTTTCTAGCCCAAAAATAATTTCATCGGCGACGGTAAAGGTGAGCATTTGGGTGGCTGGGTTTTGGAAGACAAGCCCTGCTCGCTCGGCAAGTTGCCACAGGGGAGTGGTGACTGAGTTTAGCCCATCAATCCAGACTTCACCCGTTAGCTCACCGTGATAGAGATGGGGGATCATGCCTGCTAGACAGCGCAGCAGCGTGCTTTTGCCTGAACCAGATTCGCCAGTGATGAGTAGACAATCTCCAGCGGCTACGCCAAGAGAGGTGGGTGTAGAAGGGGTTGCCTGGTGCGGATAGCGGAAGGAGATGTTGTGGGCTTCTACGATCTTCATGCTACTTTTTGGACAGTCCACGCTTGGGTTTGGTAGGCAATTGTAAGCTGTGATGTTGCTTTTAGTAGAAGTTGGAGCTTTGCAAAAAGATGGGTTGCTTGTGGCAAGCTGGCAACAACAGCGAGGTAGGCGGCGGTGTTGAGTGGGTGCAGATGTTGTGCTTCTAGGTAGTGCAGGTTGCCAAAAGCGGGGTTTGCTTGCAGGGTTTCAGTTGCTTGTTGATGCTTTTTTTCTTTAGGCGGTTTGGCTGGCAGATAGCTGTCAATACAGTCAGAAACGGCCGTTACCACCCCATCTTGTTCCTTTGCCAACGGATGCCGCAGCAGCGTCAGATAGCCTTTTGGTTTGAGAATTCGCGCAAATTCGGCCATAGCGCGGTCATGGTGGAGCCAGTGAAAAGCGGCGGCGACGGTGATCCAGTTGACGGAGGCGGTGGGAAGGGTGGTATCTTCGGCTGTACCATTTAGCCAAACGGCCGTTTCATTGGCCTGTGCTGCCCCAAGCTGACGCATCGGCTCATTTGGCTCGATGCAGAAGCAGCGCACCCCGGCGGCTTGCAGTTGGCGCGACCAAATACCAGTACCGGCACCTATGTCGGCGGCAACGAAATCAGGTGCTGGCGCACCAACATGATGGAGGAGGTCTTGCAAAACGGCCGTTGCATACTCTGGCTGAAAACGGGCATAGTCGCTGGCAATGTGGCTAAAATCGCCCGGCGCAAGCTGCTGTGCCTGCCGCAATAATTGCATGACGCGCATGAGACTACTCTAAAGGATGCCGACCGCTGGCAACTTGGTCTAAGGCCCAGGTGAGCAAACGGCCGATAATTTCATTTTCGCTCACGCCCTGGGCCTTTGCCAACTCAGCTATGCGATCCATCAGGCTGCGGTTGAGGCGGTAAGTTTGGCGAAGAGGGGCTGGCTCTTCATCCGAAGCCTCTGGCGTGCGCGTTAATTTGGCTTGGTCTGTCCAACTGCCCAACTTTTTTTCTAGTGATTGTTGTTTCTTTGCCATCTGGCTAGGCTCCATAGAGTTCTGCGGCCAAGCTGCGATACGCTTTGGCTCCGGTTGATTGGGGCGCATACACTCCCACAGGTTGCCCATCGAGCGAGGCTTCAACCACCGCAATGTTGGTGGGAATGACGGTTTGCGGAACGAGATCGCCAAAGCGTTCGCGGGCCGCATTTTCCACTGATTGGGTCAAGGTGACGCGCCGATCATACAGGGTGAGGGCAATGGCTTTGAGGGTGAGGGCTGGGTTGCCTTTGCGTACCAGTTCGATCAACTTCAAGGTGTTGTCTACGGCCTGGAAGGCGTAGGGCTGGCATTGCAGTGGGATGATGGCTTCGGTGGCGGCGGTTAACACGTTGAAGGCGAAAAAGCCGAGGCTGGGCGGGCTGTCTATGAGGATGGTGTCGTAGTTGGCGGCGACTTGCTGCACCACGTCTTTGAGCTTGTCGTTGCGGTCGTAGTGGGCGGCGAAGGTTTGTTCGGCCAGGGCAAGGTCGAGGTGGCTGGGGAGGAGGTGAAAACGGCCGTTTTCACCCGTCGGCACAATCGCTTCCCTCGTCCGTCCCACATCGTGCAGTGCCTGGTAAATCGTTGTCCGCGCCACGCTGGGGTCAAGCCCACAGCCCAGCGTCAAATTAGCCTGCGGGTCAAAATCCACCGCCAAAACGCGCCGCGTCGCCGATAGTTCATAGGCCAGATTTTGCACAAACGAGGTTTTGCCCGTGCCACCCTTGTGGCTCACAACGGCGATAATGGTGGTCAATGCGCTTGCTCCAACAGTTGGTTGGCTTCAGCAATCCATGCTTCTACATCTGGTGTGAGCTTTCCCTCGGGAGAAACAATGGCGATGAGCCGTTCGGCCGGCGTTTGGGCAAGGTTGGCGTAAGTTAAGATGCCTGCTTCATTGAGCCGACGGGCATAAACCGGCCCAATGCCGTGAATGGCCTCTAGCCGGTCAAGCTGTAGCTCAACCGTTTCGGTGATGATGGCGACCTCTTCGACTTCTGGCAGTGGCGTGTCACCTGCCGCAGGGGACGGCTGCTTGCGCCGCAGCCGTGCCAAAGCTTTGTCTTTTAGCTGGAGGGTCGCCCGCCGTTTGTATAGTTCCCAGGTTGCGCCGCCAGCAACGGCACCAATGATAAAGGTTGCGAGTACGCCCATGATTGTTGTTCCCAATGGCTGGTGGTTGGTGCAGAATGCTTTTTCATGACCAACCACGAGCAGCCAACTATATCAAGCCGCATGTTGCCTGTTGTCCAAGCATTTTGGCAATCATGACTCGGCTACTGGCTGTTTGTTGTTGGTGTGTTCGGCTGTTTTGCCATTCCGCCGCAGCATGGTTTTTACCGAATGTTCCATTTTTGTACGGATTTCGGTTAGAGAGGGGCGTGGCGAAGCGTCAGGATGTTGCGGGTTGTTGACGGTCAGAAGGTCGTCGCGCACGGCGAAGGTGAGACGGCAGGCTTGCAGGTAGTGCTGCACAACGGCCGTTAATGTCGCTGCTAGTTCGGGATTCTCGGCAAGCTGGTCGTTGAATAACCAATTTAGCTCAAACCCCATGCTGGTACAGAACTCATCAACAAATTGGGTCAAAACGGTTAGGTGGTCGGGGGAGAGGGTGCTTAGCCAAACGGCCGTTTCCCCATCAATCCGTATAGCCGTAGCGGCCCAAGCAGCAAAAGCTGCGGGCGTAGGGCGTTGTGGCTGTGCTGGTCGCAAGCGTTGCCAAGTTGTCTGAAACTGCTCCGTCGTGCGTTCCCGCAACTGCGCGATCCGCGAAGGCTGATCGGTTCTCGTTTCTTGGCGTTGTCGCCACCACGTTTCCAGCCGCTGGCTGCGAACCATTAGATAGATCAGCCCCACCAAGAGGGCAATGAGTAATATCATTTTAATCATCATTCTTTATCTTTCCCCTTAATCTTCTTTGCCTGCTTGCCATAGCGGTAGCATCGCATTGACTATATATTATACCCACGCCTACCACAGAATGGCTCAAAGTACTCAAAAATGTTGGACAAAAGACGGCCGTTTGTTCCGCTTTTCCCTAGGTGTTTTTTCAACTGACTGGCTCTGTTGGACATTGGGAAGCATCGCATTAACAAGACTACCCGCCACACTGACATTATACATGATGATAGCCAATGGAACCCCAGTACCAAAAAAGAAAATTCCCCCCATTGAAGTCAAAGCAGGCCCAAAAGCTGCTACCAAATTACCGCGCATATTGCGCTTAAACCGCTCACCAATCTCAAAAAGGTGGGGAAGGTGCTCCAGAGAGCCATTCATCAAAACAACCTGTGCTGTATCTGTGGCAGCCGTCGTCGCCCCACTCAGCGACACAGAAACAGTTGCCTGTTTTAAGGCAATCGCATCGTTTATACCATCTCCCACAAAGCAAACGCACCGCCCTTCCTTTTCTAAACTTTCCACCAACGCCGCTTTATCTTGCGGCAATACTTCTGCAAAAAAGCGATCAATCCCAACTGCCCTGGCTAATGCTTGGGTAGGCTCAGTGTGGTCGCCAGAGATAATAGCTAATTCTAAGCCGCGAGCATGAAGCGCATTGATAACCTCTTGCGTTTCTGGACGCACCGTCGGCTGTAGTTCCAGAATACCCGCCAGCTGATCATTAAAAGCAACATACACAAGGGAAACCGTTCTGGCCGCTTCTCTGGCTTGAAAGGTGTCTAATTCTGGTGGTAACTCAACACCCTTCATCTCCATAAACCGCGCACTCCCTATTTGAATGTGTCGCCCACCAACGGTTGCCTCGATGCCATAGCCAATTTTATATGCGGCATCATCTATGTCGGGGAGAGAAAGACCGCGAGCTTTGGCCGATTTCACAATCGCCCGAGCAATCGGATGACTCTGTTTCGCCTCAACAGCGGCTGTATCACGCAAAAATTCGTTTTCATCAAGGCCGTTGAAAGTGCGAATGCGGCTGACGTGCGGCTCTTCCAGTGTTAACGTCCCTGTCTTGTCAAAAACAACCGTGTCAACCGTTGCCAATAGTTCCAAAACACGGCCGTCTTTCACCAATATCCCTTGTTTTGAAGCAATGTTGAGAAAATTCAGCATACTCAAGGGCGAGGACAAACGCAAACCATCACTAAAATAGCTATTGAGCATGGCAGTCGCTGCCGTAGGCCCCCCACTCGCCAAGGCCACGCCGCTTAAACCCAGTATCGGCATGACACCCTGATCGAGAATTCGCTCACTACGCGCCTCAGTTGTGGTTCGATAATCAACTGTCTGTTCCAATATCTGCCCAATCTTAGCGGCGATTGTTGTACTGCCTGTTTCCCGCACGTTAATATAGATACGCCCCGATAACACAACGGTAGCGGCCAAGACCATATCACCAACGGTACGTTCAACAGGCTGAGACTCACCCGTAAGCATATGTTGATCAACAGATGCAGCCCCTTTGGTGATCTCACCATCTATGGGAATAACTTGCCCAGCATCAACAATAACAATATCGTCTATTTTTAGCTGCTCAAAGGGAATCTCGATTTCTCGGTCGCGCTGCACCCACACGGTGCGCGGCTGTTGGCCAAAGATATCTATCAGCTTATGGCGCGAACGATCTTCGCTCATTAACATGAGCTTACGACCGCCAAAATAAAGCGTGCAGGCCAGTGCGCCTGTAATATAAAAATGGCCCAAAACAAGCGTGGCAATGGCCGTTGAATCAATAAGGGTTGCCCTGAGCCGTTTTTCCTTAAGCCCTTCATAAGCATGGGCGAAAATGGGGATAGACGTATAGGCAATGCCGGCACTAACAGCAAGACCAAGGGGCAATGATATCAAAGGATTGACAACGGCCAGACCTAAGCTGGCAACTGACAAACCAAGATAGAGCTGTAAGTTGGCCTCTTCAGCCTCGCCTAACGTTTCATCTTCTAGCTCCTCCTCCACCAACCGTTCACCATGCCGCAGCTGATGCCATTTCTCAACTGTTGTCTGGCCTAGCTCACGCCACCGATTTCGATAGCCCACCGCCTGTGAGCCAACCAAGCTACCTGCACCCGCAATCATTAAGGTTGTCAAAAGGGGCATTGTTTATAGTGTCCTAAAAATAAGATTGCAACTCACCACGTCGGCGAATATCAAGTGTAGCACAATGAATACCACCTAAAAACGGGTAATAGGCTTCATAATCAATC
>JAGQGA010000255.1 GCA_020432595.1 Anaerolineales bacterium
AAAGCGTTAGCGCCCTCGCCTCATACACCTGCAATATTGCCACATCCGTCAAGTTCCTTGATATTGACAGTGAAAAGTCCACTTAAAAGAAAGATTGCTTACGGGAAAAGTATAGCAAAGCCGATTTTTGCGTCAAATAAGAGATTTGTTAACGGCCGTTTCGCTCTTCCACCCAACTTAGACGCACGACTATTTCGCTTTCTTACCTCGCTTTTCTTTAGTTGCTGCTGTAATCGGCCAGCAATTCAGTCATTTGGTTAATCATGGCCTGCTCTTCCAGTGGGCCAATCCAGGTGCGGATTTCGTTGCCGTCAGGGTCGAGCAAAATGTAGGTGGAGCGGCGGAAAAGCCCCAACTGCTCGCGGATGGTGTCAAACTCGCGCCGATCAATATTGAAGTGGAAAAAATCGGCCTGCTGGTTAAATTCACGTTCAAGCCTATTCACGATAGGCTTATTGTGTTGTCAGGTCGTTCACCAGTCGGCATAGGCAGTGACAAATTGCGGCCGGCCGGTGCTGGCAACCAGCCTGGGGTCGGGGTTATAGGCGTTGCGGCTGGCGGCGGTTGGCTCGGCGGCAACGGTTGGTTCGGCTGTGGGTTGGGGAGCGATGGTGGGTTCGGCAGAAACGGCCGTTTCTGTACTTGTTGTCCCACACCCAGCCAATAAAAAAAACAAGGCTGGTAAAAACAGAAAACGGAGCAAAACTTTCATGGGTAATCAAAAATGGGTCAATCTGGCTGATTGACCCATTTCGCTTATTTCACCTATTTCACATCCAACAGCTCAATTTCAAAAATGAGCGTGGCGTTAGGCGGAATGACACCACCAGCCCCGGCTGCACCATAGCCAAGCTCGGCGGGAATCACCAACTGCCGTTTTGTGCCGATAGGCATACTCAGCACCCCTTCATCCCAGCCGGGAATGACCTGCCCAATGCCAATGGCAAATTGAGCCGGCTGCATCCGAGGGATGGAACTATCAAACAGGGTGCCATCTTCTAGCCAGCCCGTATAATGGACGATAACTGTTTGCCCAGCTTCTGGTGTTGCACCGTCGCCTTCCACAAAATCATAATATTTCAGCCCGCTGTCGGTGACGGTGTAATCTTCTTCGGCTACTTCAGTGGGGGCTTCAGGCGGTTTGGGCAGGTCAATGGCCGACATTAGCTCCACGTCAAACGTCAGCGTGGCGTTGGGGGGAATGACACCGCCAGCCCCCGATGCGCCATAGGCAAGGTCAGGCGGGATGATGAGGGTGGCTTTGTCACCCACGTTCATCATGGCAATGCCTTGGTCCCAGCCAGGAATGACGCGGCCAGCACCCAAAACAAACTCAATAGGCTCTCCCCGGTCGAGGGAACTGTCAAAAACGGTGCCATCGGCCAGTTTGCCGGTGTAGTGGACGGCCACAAGCTGACCGGGTTGCGCCTGGGGGCCGTCACCGGCCTCTGTTTCAATGAATTGTAGTTCTGTCACGGATTCGGTTGCCTCACTTGGGTTGGTTGTTGGTTGTTCAGGGGTAGAAACGGCCGTTTCTTCTTCTCCCGTTTCTGCGGTCGGCTCATTGGCTCCACCGCAAGCTGCCAGCATCATTATTAACATTACTGTCAGCCAAATAACTATCTTTTGTGTTTGCTTCACACAGTTTCTCCTTGTTGCATAGTTTGTGTTGACAGAAGAACAAAAAAACCGGCTTCTTGTCGCGTTAACAAGAAACCGGTTCATGGTTGTTCACTTGTTTCAATCGCCATGAGCACATTTTAACATACAGCCCTCATTTGGCGACGCTTTCTTAGAAACTGTCAACAAAAAACAAAGCGTTATAGCCCGAACTGCTTAACTTCCACCGCTCCGACTGCCTCTGGACTAAAGTCATCAGGCCAATGTGTATGAATGTTGTAACGGGCATCGGTTAGGGTTGCACCCATTAAATTGGCTGCTGCCAAGTTTGCCCACAGCAGATTAGCTTGGCTTAAGTTGGCATCGCGTAGGTCAGCTTCGGCCAGATTCGCCCAGTTCAAATCGGCTTCTTGCAAATTCGCGCCCTGTAGCGTCGTGTTGCTCAGGTTTGCGCCATTCAAAATCGCTTCAGATAGATTGGCACTGGTGAGGTCTGCAGCGTGGAGCATAGAGCCAATAAGGTTGGCGCGTTGGAGGTTGGCACCTACTAACGTGCTGTCGCTAAAATTAGCCCAATTGAGCTGTGATTCGGTCAGATTGACATTGGTTAATTCAGCAGCCGTCAGGTCTGCCTGCTTCAAATTGACTTCGCTCAAGTTCATACCAGAGAGGTCGGTAAAACTGAGAATGGCATTGGCTAAATTGGTTACTTTGTGGTCTTTGGGTGTTTCGCCAGTCAATAGCATCGGGCGAATTTTTTGCGCCCAGTCGCGGATGATGTCCCAATTGCGAAAGTCACCATATGGGCCAGTATGGCTGCTCATGAGCATGGTCTGGGTGGGGGCTAAAGCCCCGGCAAACAGCCCTAGCCCAACAGGCTGAATATCGGGGTCAATTTTGAGAACGGGATCCATGTAGGCAAGAACGGTGCGCCGATTGTCAGCGTTGCGGTTAGCCATGGTTAAGCAGGTGGTGAAGTAGGCGACGGGTTTGGTGCGTAAGTCGGCCTGGTTTTGTTGCACAAAGGCAACGGCTTCTGGTAACCAACGCCCAACGCGAATGGAGCTGCCAACTACAATGGCACTGTATGGGGCGGTGGTTTTCATCTCGGTCACAGATTTTACTTCGACGGTTGTGGCTTCTTGGCGTAGGACATCAGCAATTGCTTCGGCAACTTCGGCAGTGGAACCAGTGCCACTGGCGTAGGCAATTAAAATTCTTTGACTCATGGGGGATTACCTCTCAATTTTGGGGATATTCTCGTTACTGTGTTTATCGTACTGGGACAGTGAGAGGGGAACGGGTGTGGTTTGTCAGGGTTTGGATGGGTCGTTTGTCATGCGCTGGTGTAAAACGGGCAGAAAATAGTCGTGGTCGGCAATGAGGGGCGGAACGGCCGTTATTGCCACCCAGAAAAGCTCAAACCAAATCGGCTCACGGCCATCGTTGGTATGGTTCTCTGCGTGAGACCATTGCTCTGGCGGTTGTTGTAGACACTGTAGATGGAAAAAAGTGCGGTGGTGCAGTTCCAGCTTGCCAAAATCGGACATGTCGCGCTGTTGCTCACCCAGACAAGAGACAATTTGCAGCTTTGTCAGCCCCGTTTCTTCCCACGCTTCACGCAGCACGCCAACGGCCGTTTCTTCCCCTGGCTCCAGCGTTCCGGTCGGCACCTGAAGACCCGCCTCAGGGAAATCACGATGGCGAAAAACCAGCAGTCGCTGCTGATAGGTGATATAGGCAAAAACTTTGTGGCGAATGGGGAGAGACAGCAGGGATACCACTGGGCTACTGATGGGAAAGTTAGGGACTTGGAGAGTAGGAGATTAAGAGATTTGTACTTTGCCAATCTCTTAATCTCCTACTCTCTATTTTTATGGCCTTACTTTGGCCCAATATAAACAACCTCAAACAAAATGCGGTCGGGCGATTCAAACATAACCTGATAATAAGTGTGGTTCTCATCGCGGGAAAATTCTGGCCGGTGGCGCGGTGTTTCAAACAAATGGGCAACACCTTGCTCCGTCAGAAAAGCGGCTGCGCTGTCTACATCGGCAATCGAGGCCGCAGCAAAGGCAAAATGGTTCATCCCGGGGCCATCATAATCATTTGCCACATCTTTCGCCATGCCCGCAAACCAAATGCTCCCATCACCGTGTGCCGTGCCCAGAAAGCCTTCGGCCGCAAAAATCGTTTTCCAGCCCAAAAACTCAGTCAACGCTTTGTAGAATGAGATGTTGGCTGCGTCTACATGAAAAACAATGTGTCCAAACGTTGTTTGAATCATTACGTCTCCTGTTAATGGCAAAGGGCGCAAAGAGTTAGCTTGTTTTTGCTTTTCTTTGCGCCCCCTGCAAACTTCTAGTTCGCTGAGTTAATACCTTAGTGCCCTGGCGGTGGGTCAACCGGGCCATTGAACTGCATGGCGGTGAAAACTGCCCCGGCTGGGTCTTGAATCACAGCAAAATGCCCCATTTCACCGGCCTGCGATACGGGAACTAAGACATTACCACCTAATTCCTGGGCTTTGGCCGCCGTGGCAGCTATGTCTTCACTCATGAAGTAGACGGCCCAGTTAGGGGGAACCGGCCCCCACGAATCGTCCATCTGCATCATACCGGCTTGAATACGGCCGTTTGCCTTGAACACAGTATACCCATTATCGTCTGTGTGGGCTTCCCAATCCAAAATGGCAGCATAAAAGGCTTTGGCTGCTTCAGCATCCCGTGTCTGAAGTTCATTCCAAATAAGGGTGTTGGGTTGGTTTACCAGCTTGGCACCGATGTGTTGGTTAGGTTGCCAAATGCCAACCATTGCCCCAGTCGGGTCTTGGATCATCGCCATGCGGCCAGATTCCATAACATCAAAGGGCGGGGAAATGACAGTACCACCAGCATCGGCTACTTTGGCGACCACGGCATCTACATTGCTGTGGTTGACATAGGAAGACCAATGGGATGGTGTCCCAGGGGGCATCATTCCTTCCATCATTTGGCTGCCGCCAGCCACATCATATCCATCAATCTGGAACATGTAGTAGCTGTAATCTTCGCTCATAGGAATTTCCAAAGCATCCCAGCCAAATAGGCCGTGATAAAATGCTTTGGCGGCGGCAAAATCGGTGGAAGCAAGGTCTATCCAGGAAAAAATACCATCAGGATACGCAGTTACAACTTTCATTTTAAGTCTCCTTGTTTAAAAACAGGTAAGCTACCCATTCCAGTGGAGGGGGGAATGCGAGGGTCGCAAAGGAATGGTTTGGTGAAAACGAACGGCCGTTACTATACCATAAACAGAACAAATGTGCTACTTTTTGCCTAGGCTTATTTGGTTGCTATAAAGATGCTAACATGCCATTGGCATATTTGGAATTGCGGGTGCGCTGGGCAGGAAAGTGAGCCATGATCGCTTCCAGCCGGTCTGCTTGGGCAACCTCGCTTTTGATTTCAATGACGAGCAAATCATCGTTGGGTAACGGGTGGTGAAAGTTGGGGCGTGGACTGAACTGCTGGTTATAGGCTCGCTGGTCATAATCAAGCGTAGCGCGGATTTGGCCGTCGGGCGTAACGAAGTAGTCGCGGCGGTATTGGTTAATGAACGTTGGTTGGCTGGCCGCAGCCAGCAGCGGCTGCCAATCTGCGGGAACTTGCTCGTAAAGGGCGGTGAGAATGACCGACCACGGTTGGCGCAGGTCAAGCGGGGCGGGTAGGGGAAACCGCTTTTTGCCGCCCACTAAATTGTGCTTGAACTTTAGCTCCAGCGCGGGCTGGATGACGGGGTTTTGCTGAAAATTGCCATACCAGCGCAGCCGCAGCTTTTGCCGGTCGCTGACCCCAACGATGTTGGCGTTGAGGGCGTTGAGGTGAGGGGTATCGAGGTAGAGGCTGTTAACGAGGCGGGTGGGGTAAGCAGTGCGGAAGCCGGCCGGGTGCAGCCGTAGCCAGTTGCGGGCGTTGGGGAGCAAACGGCCGTTAACCGCCATCTTCAGCTCATAGCGCAAATCCTGATCCATACCTCGATTGTAGGTCATTTTTGCCAAAATGCCTTACAAAAATGGATAACGGCGCAGTTGACGCAAGCACCAATCATACACCTCTGGCTGCCAATCTTTGCCGTTGGCAAAGTAAAGGCTGTAATAGGTGGTATAAAGAGCTATTTGTTCCAGTGCTTCGCTACCATACTCGGCCGCAATAAGCTGCCGCAAAAACTGTTGGTCAGCATCGGTAACGAAATCATAGACGGTGAGAAAGTCGAGTGCCCCGGCCAAATCCATGATCGGGTCGCCGTTAAGGGTGAGGGGGCTGAAGTCAAAAACGGCCGTTATTTTCCCCCGTTCATCACACATCACATTGGCAAAACAGTAGTCGCCGTGAACGAGGCGTTTGGGAACGGCCGTTAGCGTTTCTAAACGGCGCAACAAGTCGGCCACAAGCTGGTCAATATTAGGCATGTCCTCGCGCAAAAAGGGGAGCGATTCGCGCAGGTTGGTTTCCGTGCGCTGCTGCAAAAATTGGAGCCAGGAAACGGCCGTTATGCTTTGCCGCCAGCCCAACAGTTCGCCAAACGGCCGTTCGGGCAGCATCACCCGATGTAAATGGGGCAGCACTTCCAGAAAAGAGCGCAGGGCATGTTGCCGCTGTGTTGCATCCAGCGTGGGGAACACCAAACTCATATCCTGCCCCGGCAGCCGTTTCTCCACGATGTAGCTGCAATCATCCAGGTGCGCCATTTGTTCAATATCAGGCAGGGCAAAAGGAAAAGCATGGCGGTGCAGCTCAGTATAGAAATCAGCACTGTCTTGCAGATACGCCATATTGGTATGGTCAAAAATGCGCACCACCTGACCTCGGCCAATGTCATACACACGAGAGGTTGCCCCGCTGCCCAGAAAAGTTGAGCTGTCTGCCCCAAGGGTTTGTAGAATTTTTTGGTGTGTTGAATGCATGTCTATCCCAAGCGTTGCCCGCTCTAATCCCACAAAGTTTCGCGGCTAAATTTCACCGACTCTTTATCTAGGCGGCTGGCAAGCTATGCTAAGATGAGAAAATGATGAACAGGAAAGCGCAGCCCCTCGAAATTCATGTCCGATTGTTTGAAGAACGCCCCAAAGCACCCCAGATCAAGACGTGCAGCCGATGTTCCGGTCGGCCGCTGTTTGCCGTTAACGGCGAATGGCTTTGTTTTTCATGCGCCAATGAAGCACGCAGCGCTCCCAAGTGCCTCTTGTCTCAAACATAAAGTCTAATCACATTATCGGTAAAAATAGCTGTACAGGTAAAGGTGCCACTCAGGAGAAGTGGCACCTTTTTTTGCCCAAATTCTTCAGAAAATAAAAAAGCCACCTCAATGAGGTGGCTCTTGTTGCTCGGCAATCGAGCAATGCCAGAGTATGAGAGAGAGGAAAAGACATTGCTCTGGGTCCAATCAGTTCGTTCCAGTCGCGTTTCTCTCGTGCCAGTTTTGGGGGGAGGATTCCCTCATACTCTTTACTGATTAAACTTAATGGGGATTATATAGCAATTGCATAAAAAAACAAATTAAAATTGCATAAAATAACGATTAAAGCCTTCGATAGTAACCTTCTTAAGCATATGCTCCACTTATCTATGATGCTCATTTTTCGCATATGACATTCTATTGCAGCAAGCTACAATAGAAAGCATATCAAAAAGGAGCGTGAGTGGTATGGCAAAATTAAAGAAGGGCGTGAAGCAGCTATGGGAAGAAGCAATGGCCGAAGTAACCACCATCTCGCCAGAAGAAGCAATGGCTCTGCATGGTAAAGAGAATGTGGTGTTTGTGGACATTCGGGATGTGCGCGAGTTGGTGCGGGAGGGTTTGATTCCAGATGCTGTTCACGCGCCACGCGGTATGTTGGAATATTGGGTAGATCCGGAAAGCCCTTATTTTAAGCCGGTGTTCAGTG
>JAGQGA010000256.1 GCA_020432595.1 Anaerolineales bacterium
GGCCGGCGACATCGTGGCCGTCGCCGGGATTCCCACTGTCGGCATTGGCGACACCCTGGCCGACCCCGACGACCCGCACCAACTGCCCCCTATTAAGGTTGAAGAGCCAACGGTACGGATGGCATTCCACGTCAATGATAGCCCCTTTGCTGGCAAAGAAGGCAAATTCCTCACCAGTCGCCAAATCCGCGACCGCCTGACCCGTGAACTGGAAAGCAACGTTGCCATGCGCGTGGCCGACACCGACAACCCGGCCGAGTTCATCGTCTCCGGGCGCGGCGAGCTTCATCTCGCCATCCTCATTGAAACAATGCGGCGCGAGGGATATGAGTTTGCCGTTAGCCGCCCTGAAGTGATTTTCCGCGACGGGCCAAACGGTAAGGAAGAGCCAATGGAAACGCTCTTTATTGAGGTTGCTAACGATTATTTTGGTGCTGTAAGCGAACTATTGGGGCGACGGCGGGGTCTGCTACAGAAAATTCATTACGGCGAAGATGGCACGGTCTACGGCGAATACATCATCCCCACACGCGGGCTGCTGGGACTGCGCCAGCCGTTTCTCACCGCCACACGCGGCACGGGCATCTTCAACACCCTCTTTCACGGCTACGCCCCCATGCTTGGCCCCATCGCTACCCAAGATCATGGCTCACTGGTCTCGCTAGAAACATGCGTCGTCAGCTCCTACGCGCTTCACCAGCTTGAGTCACGCGGTGTGTTCTTTGTGCTGCCCAGCGAAGAGGTGTACCAGGGGCAAGTGGTGGGGCAAAACACGCGGGATGAGGAGCTGGTGGTGAATGTGGGCAAAACCAAAACGCTAACCAAAGTACGCAGTGGCCCCACAGCCATTGTGGAGGCACTGTCCACGCCACGTATCATGACGCTCGATGAATCCATTGAATACCTGGGCGATGATGACCTGCTGGAAATAACCCCTACCTCTCTCCGCATTCGCAAAAAGGAGCTGCGCCATGAGGTGCGGCAGCGGGCGATTAAGCGGGCGAAGAAGGGGGAGTAAACAGTAATCAGTAATCGGTAATCAGTAACCAGTTTACTGATTACCGATTACTGATTACTGTTTATCCAACGAGATGGAATGCCGTTTGACGGCCGTTTAACCACCGCATCGCCCCGCCCGACAATACCGCATCCTCCTCAAGGGCAATCCGCACCTCTTGGCCGCCCCACTCCGGTACGGCCTTGCGAATGTTTAGCTCAATCGAGTAGCACGTTTCGTCAAATAGTTCGTAATCGCCCCGCCCCGGCACCCCACCCTGCTGATCCCACAGCCCAATCGTTGGCCCCGCCGCATGACCGTGATACCCTAGCGGGTGGCTGTAAACTTGGGGCAGCAGGCCGGCCGCATTCGCCTGCGCCAACGTTTCCGCCAACACCTCGTTGCCCGTCCGCCCCACCTGCATCGCCGCCATGTGGAAATCTTGCAGTTGGTTGCCATCGGCCAAGGCCGCTTTCAGCCCGGCCGGGGCATCCGTTTCCCCCGGTTTTAGCACATAGGCGTGCTGCTGCTGGTCGGTTGCCAGCCCCAAATAGTGGAAGCCGACATCACAATGCAGCACATCGCCGGGCAAAATCAGGCGGCGCGGCTCTTTGGCCTTCTCATTGGGCATTCCCAGCCCCTGCCCCGGTGCCTGGATCTCCACCGACGGCTGGAACCAAGCCCGCAGCCCCATCTCCTGCATCCGCTGCCGCATCCACCACACCACATCATCGGTAGTGGTGATGCCGGGGTGGATGATCCGCGTGGAAAAGGCTTCGGCAATGAGTGAATGTCCCATTTCGACGAGGCCGGGATAGACAGTCAGTTCGGCCGGGATGCGCGTTTCCAGCCAGCCCAGGCACAGCCGTTCGGCGCTGCGGGTGCGCCCCATTAGCTCGGCTCCCAACCCATCAGCCAACTGGACAAACTCGGTTTGGCTTAACCCATCGCCAAAGGCAAAGTCACGGGAGAGGTTGATGCCAATTGTTTTCGGGTTACGCTCCCGAATGTGGCGCACCAGACAGGCGTACTGGTCACCATCTTCTTCCGGGTTCCACGCCGGCCGATAAAAATCCCCATACCCATATCGCGCCAGCGTTAGACGGTCTACGCTGCCATCGGCGTTGCGGCAAAACAGCAGCATCGTGCGCCGCCGTGCCCCCATCTCTGGCTGCGGCAGCAGCGTGGGCATCACCGGGTCATCGTTGTACTCGCGGGCAATAATGACCCACATATCCATCTTTTCCCGCGCCATCAAAGCCGGGATTACCGTTTCCAATCGTTCACGCAGCCACCTGTTTTGCACCTCAAGCTGCTGGCGCAATGGCAAAAGGCGGTGGTGGTAGTTGTCGGTAGGGGTGTGGAAAGACATTGTGTACTCCTTGGGGGAAAGAGATTTGGGATTGGAGATTGGAGATTGATGAACCTTGACAATCTCCAATCTCCAATCTCCGCTATTTTTATAGTAGCAATACTACCTTCCCAATATTCTTATCCGCCGCCACATATTCATGTGCGGCCTGGGCTTCAGTGATGGGGAAGGTGGTGTCAATGATGGGTTGAAGCTGACCGGAGGCAAAGAAGGGCCAGAAACGCTGCTCGAAGCCGTTGCGGATGGCGACTTTTTCGGCCAACGGCCGATTTCGCAACGTAGACCCAATGAGCCGCAGCCGCTTGCCCAGCAGCAACCCCAGGTTGATCTCCGTCTGCCCGCCGCTGAGCAGACCGATGCTGACCAAACGGCCGTTTATCGCCAACGCCCGCAAATTCTTCATCAAATAGCCGGCCCCCACCGGATCCAAAATCACGTCCACCCCCCGGTTGTTGGTTGCCGCCAGCACTGCGGGCAAAAAATCAGCCGTTTTGTAATTCACCGCGAGCGTCGCTCCCAACTCACGGCAAGCCTGCAGCTTTTCCTCGGTGCCGGCCGTCACAAACGCTTGCGCCCCAGCCAGCACCGCCAACTGCACCGCCGCCGTTCCCACGCCGCTGCCCCCAGCGTGGATCAGTGCCACTTCGCCTGCCTTAAGTTGCCCTTCGCCAAACAAATTCAGGTAGGCGGTGTACCACACTTCGGGAAAGGCAGCGGCTTGGGCAAAGCTCCAGTTGTCGGGGATTTTGACGAGCATTTGGTAGGGAACGGCCGTTAATTCCGCATACCCCCCACCCGGCAGCAGCGCACACACCCGGTCGCCCACTTCCCAGCCGACAACCCCTTCACCCAACGCGACGATTTCCCCCGCCATTTCCAGCCCGATAATGTCGCTGGCTCCCGGCGGCGGCGGATACCCCCCGCGTGCTTGCAGCAAATCGGCGCGATTAACGGCCGTTGCCCGCACCGCCACCACCACTTCCTCCGGCCCACACGCCACATCCACCACTTCATCCCACACCAGCTCCGGCCGCCCTTTCTCCCCTCGTACCACAATTGCTTTCATCTTACCTCCTAACGTGGACAAGCCAAAAACAAAAACGTTACACAGAGGTTCACAGAGAAGACACAGAGATACACAGAGAAGAAATGAGCAATTTTTCCTTGCTTTCTCTGTGAAACTCTGTGCTATCTCTGTGCATCTCTGTGTCAAATCTCTTAGTCTCTCAGTCTCCCAATCTCTTTCTTCTCACCGCGCAAACCCCACAATCCCCACCTCCCGGCTACGGCTGGGGTCAACGGGCATGGTAGCAGGGAAAACGGCCGTTTTCTCCAGCCCCAGCCCCTGCAACGCCGCCCATTTCTGCGGGCAATCCTCATCCGCATACGCCAGCACCCGTTCTGCCTCCGGCAGCGACAGTGCTGCCAGTAAATCTGATGCCCGATCCCAATAGTTTGGGTGGCAATAAACATCCAGCAACACCATGCCCCACCAAATGGGGTGCCACTGCCAGCAGGCAAAGCCACAGACTGCTCCTGTTTGCGGCTGGCGCAAAACGGCCGTTGTGCCAACCGCTGGCACCGCCTCTTGCTCTCGCAGCAGCGGCAAAAACGCCGCTTCGGTAATTTGCCGTCCCGTTAACCCCAGCGGCGCACAGCGCACGTACCCCGGCCACGCCCCGGCAAACAGCGGCTGTGAAGCGGGCCAATGATGCCAGGTGAGGGGTTCAATAACGGCCGTTTCGCCCGCAAAATAATCCGCCAAAAACGCCCCCTCTTCCCCCGTAAAATACGCCATGTGGCCGTCCTGCGGCGCAAACGAGCGAAAACCAAACCGTTCATACAGCCAGTACGCCACCGATTCGTACCCCGTGTGCAAATAAAGTGCCTGCCCACCGTTGGCCGCAAAATCAGGCAGCAGCAGCTCCATCAGCCGCGTCGAAGCTCCCCTGCGCCGGTCGGCCGGCCGTGTCCAAACGTGTCCAAACGTCCCGACACCGCCGCGTGTCACCGTCAAAATATTGGCAAACGGCACGCCGTCACGGTGCAAAATGTAAAAGCGGGCATCCAAACCCAGCGGTTGGCGCAGCACGGCACTGTTTTGCCAGTTCCACGGCTCCCCCTTATGCCCCAGCAACCCTTCCAACCGCCCCGCCCAATCCACATCCGGCCCCGTCACCACTGCCGCCGTCACCCACTCCCCATCCCGAAGCTGCACCGGCTCTAATTCATGGTACATGCAAAACTCCCGTAACTACACAGGTGTCATTGCGAGATCCGCGGAGAAATCCGTTTGACATCACCAAGTGGGCGGGATTTCTCCTTGAAGACTCGTCGAAATGACATGTTTTGATCGAAAACTGATTCGTGGTCGGTCGTCCGTCGTCCGTCTACGAAAAATGCCCATCTCCATCCCCATCCCCCAACATCCGCAGCGAAATCGTTCCCTGCGGCTTGTCGTCGGGGAAAAACATGACCTGCGACTGACCAATGACGGCATCCCATACGTCGCCCATCGTGTCGGCCAGGGCTAACGGCCGTTTAAGCCGGTTGGCAGCATCCTGCGGCGAAATATCATCCAGGGCAATGCGGTCGGGATGGTCAAACATCACGCGGGGCAACACCACCAAATCACCCACCCCGTGCTGCAAAAGCTGGTTCACCACATCCGACCCCATCAGCAGCCCCGCCACAGTAATCGTCTCGCCCAATCGTTCGTTGACAATCGGTAGCACCGTCACCGCCAACCCCGTCAACTGGGCAAATTCGGCCGCTGTCTGCTGCAAAACGGGGGCAAACAAGGTTGCCGTTGCCAGTGTTAAAGATTGGAGATTAGGGATTGGAGATTGATTTGAATCTCCAATCCCTAATCTCCAATCCCCAATTTCCCCCTTCACCCCCTCCCACTCGTCCAAAAAGCCGCGCACCATGCCCAGCCCGTTTTCTTGCAGTTCCTGGTCGTCGTACGCTTCCAGTTCCGGCACCTCGCGGCCAGAGACCAAATACCATTCATCGGTGGGATAAAGAAAACGAACGCCAAACTTTTCTAGGTAAATTTGCTGTAGCGATTCCAGATAGGCCAGCGTCGCCGCCGCCTCGGCCGGGGTGTGGGGGCGCATTCCATATTTGTGGTGCCTGGTCAGCCCCACCGGCACCACGCTGATAGATTGCACCGTCGGCCACAATTCAGACAGCTCCCGAATCGAGCGTTCCATCCACGCCCCGTCATTCCATTCTGGCGTAATGACAAGCTGGGTGTGAACCTCAATACCATGCTCCCCTAGCCGCCGGATTTGCGCCAGCACATCGGGGGCGGTTTGGTTCCGCAAATAGTGCCGCCGCTTTTCCAAATCGGTAACGTGGACGGAAACGTAAAGCGGTGACAGGCGCATCGTTTCAATGCGCCACCAGTCGTGGTCGCTGAGGTTGGTGAGGGTGACAAAGTGGCCGAAGAGGAAGGAGTAGCGGTAGTCGTCGTCTTTGATGTAGAGAGTGCGGCGAAAGCGGGGTGCCATTTGCAGCACAAAGCAAAATTCGCACAGGTTGTTGCAGCGGCGAATGTCGGTGTCAAAAGTGGGGTGGGCAAATTCGAGGCCGAGCGTTTGGTTATAGTCGCGCTCGGCTTCAAACAGCAAATATTCCTCGCTGCGCCGCACCAGCAGTTCCAGGCTTTCTTCGGCAGCGTAAAATTGCACGTCAATCACGTCTTCAACGCGGTTGTCGTTGATGGCTAACAGTTGGTCGCCGGGCTGGAGGCCAATGTCATCGGCCACGCTGCCTGGTTCGATGGCAATAATTTGCCCCCCGGCGTAGCCCGTCAGGTCAAGCTCTTGGAATAGGGTCATTCATGCCTTTTTATGCTGCCGTAAAAGTTGCAAGTAACAAGTGGCAAGTAGCAGGTTCCGTTGGCAAACGAGACTTGTCACCTGCTACCTGTTACTTGCAACCGCCACGTTATCGGTACAGCTCGCGCAATAAGTTATTGATGCTGTTTTCATGCACCCGCTCCCAGGCCAGCGGACTGCTGTTGGCGTTGTGGGGAGCCAGCAGGACGTTGTCCATTTGCCGCAGGGGGCTATCGGCCGGCAGCGGCTCAAATTCAAACACGTCCAGTGCTGCCCCACCGATTTGGCCGCTTTGCAGGGCGCGGATGAGGGCAGCTTCTTCTACAATGGGGCCACGGGCGGTGTTGATTAAGACGGCTTCGGGCTTCATCAAGGCCAAAGTGCTGTCGTTCATGAGGTGGTAGCTGGTGGGGTTAAGGTCGCAGTTGACGCTGACAAAATCGGCCTGGCGCAGCAGTTCTTCACGGCTTACCATTTCGATGCTGGTTTCAGCAATAAACTCGGCGGGCATGTCCACCAGATCATGCCCCAGCAGCCGCAGACCAAAGGCGGGGGCGCGGCGGGCAACAGCTTTACCCACGTCGCCTACACCAATGATACCGAGGGTGCATTCGCGGAGAGAACGGCCGTTAATCTTCTGCCACGTCCCTCCCTTCATCGCCCTGTCCATCCACGGCTGCCGCCGCACAAAGGCCAGCATATAGCCAAACACCGTGTCGGCTACCGGCTCGCTAAAAGCATTGGGCGTATTGCACAAGGCAATTCCCAGCCGTTGGCACGCCGCCTTGTCAATCGAATCAATCCCCGTCCCCCACTTGGAGATCACCTTGAGGCGGGGCGAGGCTTCCAGCACCCGCTCGGTAAAGCGGTCATCACCGCAAATAACCCCATCTATGTCACCCATCCAGAGCAGCAAATCCTCCTCCTCAAACCGTTCTTCCACGGGCGGCACAAACAGCTCAATGTCGTTGGCAGCAAAGATGGGGCGAAAACGGTCGAGGTGGGGCTGGAGATAGGGGGCAGATATTAAAACTTTGTAGGACATGGCATGTTTATCCATTTACGCTTGAAGGATAGCTCTTTTGCATCTCATGGGGTTGGCAAATCTGGTGCGTAGTACGTGCCAAACGCACCACGCACCACGTTAAAAGCCTGTAGCCCTATGAAATCACATAGAATTTGGGCGATTATCGCATGTTTAAAATTTCTTCCAAAATTTCCTGCGGAGAACGGCCGGTTGTATCAATAATGATGGCATCTTCGGCCGGCCGCAGCGGGGAGTGTTCACGACTGCTATCAATTTCATCCCGGCGCACCACATCGGCCAAAAT
>JAGQGA010000257.1 GCA_020432595.1 Anaerolineales bacterium
TGGCGTACATTCGCTGCCACGACGACATTGGCTGGGCGGTGACGGAAGAGGATGCGGCGGCGGTGGGGCTGCATGGGTTCTGGCACCGGGCCTTTTTGAGCGATTTTTACAGCGGTCGTTTTCCGGGCAGCTTTGCGCGGGGGGATACGTTCCAGTTTAACCCGAAGACGCAGGATAGGCGGATTAGCGGGTCGTGTGCGTCGCTGGCGGGGCTGGAGGTGGCGTTGGAGAGTGGGGAGGAAACGGCCGTTTCCCGCGCTGTTGACCGTATTCTGCTTATCCACAGCATGATTATGGCCTTTGGCGGGATTCCGCTGCTCTACATGGGGGATGAATTGGGGCTGCTGAATGACCACAGCTACCAGTTTGAGCCGGATTTGGCGGCGGATAACCGCTGGATGCACCGGCCGAAGATGGATTGGGCAGCGGCGGCGGGCAGAGGGGATGGGCAGGGGGTAAACGGCCGTTTATTCCAGGGCATTTGTCGTCTCATTGAAGCCCGCAAACAGATGGACGCTTTTCACGCCCAGGCCAGCAAACGGCCGGTTTGGACAAACAACGACCACGTTTTTGGGCTGTTGCGCCACAGCCCACGCGGCCAAGTGCTAGTGCTGGGCAACTTTAGCGACCAGCCGCAAACCATCACGCGGCAGCGGCTGGCCGAACTTGGCTTTGGCGGGGCATTGCTTGATCGCCTCAACAAGCGGTATTTTGACGGCTGGTTTGAGCTGCGGCTAGAGCCGTATCAGGCGGTTTGGTTGGAGAAGGCGGGGGAATAGGACGCAGATTGTCATGGGTGATAATTTGGTAGGGGCGTATTGCATACGCCCTAGTCAGTCAAACAGGGCGTATGCAATACGCCCCTACCGAGGAAAACGATGAGCGAGTTATACGGTGGGATAGAGGCGGGGGGGACGAAGTTTGTGTGTGCGGTGGGGACGGGGCCGGATGATATTCGGGCGGAGGTGCGATTTCCTACAGAGGAGCCAGGGCAGACGATGGCACAGGCGGTGGCGTTTTTTGAGGAGCAGCGGCGCAAGGAGGGGGGATTAACGGCCGTTGGTATTTCTGCCTTTGGGCCCATTGACCCCAACCCGGAGTCGCCGACCTTTGGCTACATTACCACAACCCCCAAACTGAGTTGGGCTAACACCGATTTAGCCGGGACGATTGGCCGGGCGTTAGGTGTGCCGGTGGGGTTTGATACCGATGTCAACGGGGCGGCACTGGGGGAATGGAAGTGGGGCGCGGCGCAGGGGCTGCAGAACTTCCTTTATTTTACGATTGGTACGGGAATTGGAGGGGGCGGGATGATAAACGGCCGTTTAATGCACGGTCTCATCCACCCGGAAATGGGCCACATGCGGCTGCCGCGTGACCCGGAGCAAGACCCGTTTGCTGGGGCTTGTCCGTATCATGGCGACTGTTTTGAAGGATTGGCGGCCGGCCCGGCCATTGGCAAGCGGTGGGGCCAGCCGGCCGAAACGCTGCCGCCCGATCATCCTGCCTGGGATTTGGAAGCCCATTATTTGGCTATGGCACTGCATAACGTCATTACCGTGCTGTCGCCGGAGCGCATCATTATGGGTGGCGGGGTGATGGGGCAAGCCCACATTTTCCCGCTGCTGCGGCAGAAAGTGCAGCAGTCGCTGAATGGGTATGTGCAGGCGGCGGCGATTTTGCACAACATAGATGAATTTATTGTGCCGCCGGGGTTGGGCAATTTGGCCGGGGTGCTGGGGTCTATTGCGTTGGCGCAGCAGGCGGCGAGGTGAATGGAGAATGGGGAATTGGGAATTGAGAATTGGGAATAGCAGGTGAGCGATGGAATTGACGTTAGACGAACGGAATGAACTGCGGCGGTTAATGAACAAACATTTGAATATGGAGGCGGTGGTGGAACTGGCCGAGGAACTGGGCGTTGACCCGGAAAATTTGGCTGGCTCAACTAAATCGTCTAAGGTGCGGGAGTTAATCGGCCACGCCGAGCGGCATTTGATGATGGAATTGCTGATTGCGACGCTGGTTCAACTGCATGGCGAAGTTACTTGGCCGCGACAAACGGCCGTTTCCCCTGTGAGATCTGTAGATAAGCCAGGTGTTAACAAGCCAGCAGCGGATGGGTGCGATATAACGGCCGTTTCCGCCCATCTTGCCACCATCACCAGCCTTGCGTTTCTACAAAAATCCGATCTCGCTGACGCTTTGCTGGCAACGCCAACGATGAACCAACCGCAGGGAAGGCAAACGGCCGTTAACCAACTGTCCCGCGACATTCGCTATAGTATTAATGCCGGTGCTAATCCCAGACTTGATACCATTGGCATCATTGATGCTTGCCTCAATTATCCCGGCGGGTTAGCAGAGTTGGTGACTATTGTCCACGCCTTTGAACGAGGGTCACAGTCCATGACAGCCCTTTGCCAATTTATTCTTACCTTGCCAAAAGGCAGTTAAAAATATGTTTAGGGGCGTATGCAATACGCCCCTACCAGTGGTTTATGGCTTCCGATACTCCAAAAACGTACCGCAACCTTGTCATCTACGAGGTTTTTGTCCGTAACCACGGGCGCAACGGCAACTTTGCTGATGTGTCCGCCGACCTGCCCCGACTGAAAGAAATGGGGGTAGATGTGGTGTGGCTGATGCCCATTCACCCCATTGGCGAAGCGGAGCGCAAAGGGCCGGATGGTTCCCCCTACGCCATTCGCAACTACCGCGAAGTGAACCCAGAGTACGGCACGAAGGAGCAGTTCCGGCTGCTGTGTCAATATGCCCACGCGCTGGGGCTGAAGGTGATGATTGATGTGGTCTATAACCACACCTCACCCGATGCCGATTTGACGCGGGTGCATCCCCAGTGGTATCAGCGGGATGAAAACGGCCGTTTTCACGCCACCGTCCCCGACTGGAGCGACATCATAGACCTCGACTACAGCAGCGACCCCGCCCTGTGGGATTACCAAATCGAAACCCTCAAGCAGTGGGCGCTGCTGGGGGTAGACGGCTTTCGCTGTGACGTGGCCTCGGCCGTTCCCGTGGCCTTTTGGGAGCAATCGCGGCGCGAAGTGGCGGCGGTCAAACCCGGCGTGATTTGGCTGGCCGAGACGGTGCATTTGGGGTTTATCCATTTCCGGCGGCGGCTGGGGCTGGTCGCCCACGCCGATGCCGAAATCCACGCCGCCTTTGATTTGTCCTACGACTACGACATTTGGCCGGAATTTGAGGATGCCGTGGCCGACCCGGACAAGCTTCCGGCGTATGCGCGGGCGTTGTGGGCGCAGGGGGCGCAGTTGCCCAGCCACGCCATCAAGATGCGGGCGGTGGAAAACCACGACCAGCGGCGCATTATGGGGCGAGCCAGATCGCGGGAGCAGGCGTTGGCGTGGACGGCGTTTCAGGCGTTTAACGAGGGGGCGTTTTTGATTTATGCTGGGCAAGAGGCGGAGGCAGCGGCAACGCCGAGCCTGTTTGAGGTGGATAAGGTGCGCTGGGGTGGCTACGCTTTGCAGCCGTTTTTGACGCGCCTGTGCCAGCTTAAAAAGGATGTGGCGCAGGTGGAGGGGGTGTTTACGCTGCTAACGGCCGTTCCTGCTCTCACCGCCTGCTGGCAAACAGAAACGGGTGGGCTGTATGGCATCTTCAACGTGGCCGATACGGTGGACACCATGCCCACGCCGCTGCCGGATGGGGAGTATGTGGATCTGTTGAGCGAACGGCCGTTTACGGTGCGGGATGGGGAAACGGCCGTTCCTGATTCGGCTGTGGTGGTGCGCTATGACGGCCGGCTTGATTTTCAAGGACACATTGACCCAACTTTGTCTGGCTAAAAAGTCGTGGGGAGTAGGGAGTTGGGTGTGGGGTGTGCAGACACGCTCTACGCCCGACTCCCTACTCCCCACAAAAACCCATTAGATCATCACACAAAGCCAAACCTTTATGTGATCAAAAAATATGCAACTCATCAAAGAGTGGTGGGCGTTGGTGCGCGGCGAGTTTGCTAACTATGGCGCGGCCGTTTTTCAAAAGGATTTACTGGCGGCGATGACGGTGGCGGCGGTGGCGTTGCCGTTGGCGCTGGCGTTTGGGGTGGCTTCGGGGGCAGATGCGGCGGCGGGGTTGGTAACGGCCGTTCTTTCCGGCATTCTCATTGGCTTCCTCGGCGGCGCACCCTACCAAATTTCCGGCCCCACCGGAGCCATGTCGGCCATTCTCATTGTTCTCGCTACCCGCTACGGGCTGCAAGGGGTGTGGGTAGCCGGGCTGCTGGCAGGAGTCATGATGCTGGCGTTGGGCATTTTCCGGCTGGGGCGTGTCGTGGCGCTCATTCCCGCCCCCGTCATCTCTGGTTTCACCAGCGGGATTGCTGTCATCATCGCCTTTGGCCAAATTGACAATGCTCTCGGCATCAAAACCCCTGCCGCCGAAAGCATCATCGAAAAAAGCCGCTACTACTTGGAGCAGGGCGTGGCTCCCAACGTTTACGCCCTGGCTATCACGCTGCTCGTCATCGGCATTATGCTGCTGTGGCCCCGTTTGCCGTTTGGCAGCCAAATTCCCGCCTCGCTCGTCAGCATCATTGCCGCCACCCTGGTTGTGGTTCTTACCGGCTGGGAACTGCCTATCATCGGCACCATTCCCCGCACCATTTTGCTGGAAAATCGGCTCAGCCTGAGCGCCATCCCCTGGCAGGATGTGGGTGCGTTGGTTGTTCCGGCGATGTCGGTGGCCGCGTTGGGGGCCATTGAGAGCTTGCTTTGCGGGGCGGTAGGGGGTAACATGACCGGCATTCGCCTGCATAACAGCGTGGAATTGGTGGCGCAGGGCGTGGCTAACCTCGTTATCCCGTTTTTTGGCGGCGTGCCAGCCACGGCAGCCATTGCCCGCACCAGCGTCAACATCAAAAGCGGCGGCGTGACGCGGCTGGTGCCAATTTTACACGGCGTTATCCTGCTGCTCATTGCCCTGCTCTTTGCCCCTGTCATTGGCCGCGTGCCGCTGGCAGCGTTGGCTGGGGTGCTGATGGTGACGGCGTGGCGGATGAATGAATGGGCGGCGATTCGCTTTTTCTTTGGCAAGCGGCTCAAACATGCGATGGTCGGTTTTGTGATCACGCTGGTGGCGACGGTGCTGCTCGATTTGACCCAGGCGATTCTGATTGGTTTTGGCATCAGCACCCTGATTTTTATGTCCCAAATCAGCAACCTGTCCATTGTGCGGCAGCCGGTGGACGCGGCGCGGTTGGGCAGCAAGGGGCAAGGGTTTGTGCATCCGGCCTACCCTGTTACCGTCTATTATTTGAGCGGGCCGCTCTTTTTTGCGGCGGCGCGGAAGCTGGTGGAGGATGTAGAAGGGCAGGATGTGGCGCAGGCGACGTTGATTTTGTCTATGCGCGGCGTGCCGTTGCTGGATGCCACCGGGGTTGAGGTGCTGCGGGAGCTGCTTCACCGGCAGCACAAGGGGGGTGGCTCGGTGGTGCTGACGGGTGTGCAGCCGCGTGTAGAAGCATTGCTGCAGCGCAGTGGCTTTTTGCAGGAGTTGGGTGAGGATCATTTGTTTTGGAGTGCGGAACAGGCGATTTTGTCGCTGGGGAAAGGGTGATTGGAGATTGGAGATTGGAGATTGGAGATTGGTTATTGGTTGCAATCTCTAATCGCTAATCGCTAATCCCTGATTTTGGATTGGAGCGATGGACAGTAAACGGTTGATGCGCTGGGCGGGGGTGGGGGCAACGGCCGTTCTTAGCGGTGTCGGTTCTCATTGGCTGGCTTCGCCTCGGCAAACGGAACGGCCGTTTCCCACAATAGACGACTTTGTGCTGGAGCAGTTTCGGCCGGCGCGGGGGTTGGTGAATCCCCACATGCAGACAATGCTGGCAAACTTTGTCCGCCCCGATGCCGGGGTCACGTTTCGTCGCCAGCGGGTGGAACTGCCCGACGGCGATTTTATAGACCTCGATTTTGCCGATGTGGACGGAGCGACCTGGGCGCAGTTGGGGGATGAGGCACCCATTGTGCTGGCGCTGCATGGGCTAGAGGGGTCGGCTAAACGGCCGTATATGGTGATGCTTTACCGCGAACTGGCGCAGCGTGGCGTGCGGGCGGTGGGGATGAATTTTCGCTCGTGTAGCGGCGAGATGAACCGGACGGCGCGGCTGTATAACGGTGGCGACACAACCGACCTAGCCTATATTTTTCACTGGCTGCGGCGGCAATACTCGGATGTGGCGTGGGGGCTGGCGGGGTTTTCGCTGGGGGCGAATGTACTGCTGAAGTTTTTGGGTGAGAAGGGGCGGGAGGTGGAGAGGGCGGCAAAAACGGCCGTTGCTGTCTCGCCGCCGTTTGACATGGTGGCGGGGGCGCGGGTGCTGGATTTTGGCAGCGGCCGGCCGTATCGGGCGTATCTGATGCGGCAGCTACAGGAAAAGCTGGTGCAAAAAGAGATCGTGGTGGCCGACAAGATTGATTATGAGGCAGCACGGGCGGCGCGGACGTTTCACGAATTTGATGACGCTTGCACGGCTCCGCTGGGCGGCTTCCGTGACGCGCATGAATATTACTCTTATTCCGGCAGCGGCCAGTTTTTGGCCGATATTCACGTGCCAACGCTGCTGCTGCGGGCGTTGGATGACCCGTTTTTTGCCAATGACATTCCTCAGCAAACCATTGCCCAAAATCCCTACCTCTACCCTGGTTTTGTGGCACATGGGGGGCATGTGGCGTTTGTGGAGGGGGTGGGGCAGTTTGGCTTTTGGGCGGAACGGCAGGCGGCGCGGTTTTTGGCGCATCATTTGATGAGGGATGAGGGGTGAGGAATTGTAGGAAAAAGTGGGTCTTCAACAAATAGTGTGCTAATGGCTGAACCCGCCGGGCGGTTCAGCGCCGGGCGTTCATGCGCGTAAGTGCTATTTTGCACAACGCTTTCTAGCTTTTGATCCAAGGTGCACTCCAGCGTTTTCGTCACCGATATGTGTCGCACGTATGAAGAGTAACAACGGCCGTTTCTACCCCTTTCCATGCCGTGCTATATGCCCCATAGTTGGCAACCTATCACCCACAACCGATAATCCTCAAGTTGATCGATCAACTAATGGTACCTTGGCGGAGACATCATTATGGCAAGTATTATGATAATGCCTACCCCAATTAACACACTGGTTACCACATTTTTCAAAATTAAATCAAAATCTGGAGGGTCATTTTTGGAAAACAGTTCCCAGGGAAGAGCAAGGCTAATAAGCCCAGCCGTAAATGGGGATACACATAAAACCAGAAGATATTCAGTTTCTCCCCCATAGATAATCCCATTCTTAATAATAATATTAGCAATGAACCCGGCAGCAAAGAAGGAGAGCGGGCAACTTACTAATCGCAATTCTGTCCGTGACATTAATCCCACCTTTAGCCACTGCTCGACTGGCAAAACTCCTAACTCTTAGATAAATCACTCAGCCTATAGGCTTTTGATTACAAGAGTACTAAGCCCCCTAATGACCTGTAAAGTGACAA
>JAGQGA010000258.1 GCA_020432595.1 Anaerolineales bacterium
TGGTGTCGTTCTTTGGACGCGAGACCCCTGTCGAACTAGATTTCCTGCACGTAGAAAAGGTTTAACCCATGGCAAAGAAAGTAAAAGCTGTTGTTAAAATTCAAATTAAAGGTGGTAAGGCCAACCCAGCCCCTCCTGTTGGTACAGCCCTAGGCCCGCACGGCATTAATCTGATGGCTTTTTGTAAAGAATACAATGCCAAAACCAGCCACATGGTTGGTCAGGTTGTGCCTGTCGAAGTCACTATTTTTCAAGATGGCAGCTTCACGTTTATCTTGAAAACACCCCCGGCCGCTGATTTGCTCAAACAAGCGGCGGGCGTTAAAGGTGGCTCTGCTGTGCCTCACCGCGACAAGGTTGGTTCCATTAATTCGGCTCAATTACGTGAAATTGCTGAGCTAAAAATGAAAGACCTCAACGCCATTGACATTGAAGGCGCAATGAAAATTATTGCCGGTACTGCCCGCAGCATGGGGTTGACCGTTACTGATTAATTATTTTTCCGTTTCTGCGGAAACAGCAAGTGGGAGGGCTTTTTAATCGCCCGCCAACACCACAAGGAGTTATAAATGCCAAAAAGAGGGCGCAAATATCAGGAAGCAGCCGCTAAGGTTGATAGATCAAGGTTTTATACACGTGAAGAGGCCATCAAACTTATTAAAGAAACGGCCGTTACTAAATTTGACCCCACAGTTGAAGTACATCTTCGGTTAGGTGTTGATCCCCGCCACGCTGATCAACAGGTTCGTGATGTTGTTGTTTTGCCTAATGGCTTAGGCAAAACAGTGCGTGTGCTGGTTTTTGCTGAAGGTGAAGATGCTGAGGCTGCCCGTGAAGCAGGGGCAGATTACATTGGTGATGATGAAGTCATCAAGCAAATTCAGGGTGGCTGGGTAGATTTTGACGTTGCGATTGCCGTTCCAAGCATGATGGGTAAGGTTGGTCGCCTAGGCCGTATCCTTGGCCCCCGTGGTCTAATGCCTAACCCTCGCGCTGGCACAGTTGCGCCGGCAAACCAAATTGCACGACTCATTGAAGAAGCAAAGGCTGGGCGTGTTGAATTCCGCGTTGATCGGACTTCAAACATTCATGCCCCCATTGGCAAGGCGAGCTTTGGTGAACAACAGTTGTTAGAAAATATGCAGGCTTTGATTGAAGCGATCAAACGTGCTCGTCCATCTGCAGCTAAAGGTCGCTATATTCAAAAGATGACTGTAGTCAACACGATGGGACCTGGTATCCGCATGGATGTTACTGAGGCTGCTGGGTAATTGCTTATCGAGATTGTTTGAAAACTGTATAGCGACTTGAAAGAAAATTTTTCTGCTCAAGACAGTTGGTAGCGAATCTATTCGCTTTAAAATACCAGCCGAGGTAGGATTTTTCGCAAATAAAGCACAGACAATTGTTCTTGTGTTTTACTTACTTAAAAAAGTAAGTTTTCATTTGTTTGCAAAATCCTCATGCTGGCTGCATGAGGATTTTTTATTTAAACCTGAAAAGGAGGTAAAGCACATTGGCTATTTCAAGAGCACGTAAAGAAGAGCTTGTACAACAGTACATGGATTTGATTGATGAAAGCCAAGCGATTTTTATTGCTGAATATGGTGGCATGAATGTGAAATCGCTCGAAGGGCTACGGCAAAAAGCTCGTGAGGCAAATGGTGCTGTTTTTGTTACCAAAAACACGCTATTGGCTTATGCACTGCGTGAGAAGAACCGCCCCGTCCCAGAAGAATTACTGGTTGGGCAAGTTGCTGCCGGTTTTGCAACGGGCGAAGTTCCGACTTTAGCAAAAGCGTTGACGGAATATGCCAAAGGTGAGGCCAATCTAAAGATCAAGGGGGGTATTCTAAACCAGAATATCTTGAACCCAGCGCAAGTAGAGGCGTTGGCAGATTTGCCACCGTTGGATCACTTGCGGGCGCAGATTCTTGGCCTTATCAACGCCCCTGCCCAGAATATTGCTGGGGTTATTGCGGGTGGCGTCCGTCAGATTGTGAACGTGCTGGATGCTTATGCAAAGAAAGCAGACAGCGATGCTGCGGCTGAAGCCGCTTAGGTTGTTAATATGTATGACATGATTCATGATGTCATGGCGAGAAATTTTGAATTTACATTTGGAGGAAATTAAAAATGGCCGATCTGGATAAAATTGTCGAAGAACTGAGCAAGCTAACCCTTTTGGAAGCAGCCGAGTTGACAAAGAAGTTGGAAGAAGCTTGGGGTGTAAGTGCAGCTGCCCCTGTAGCTATGGGCATGATGCCAATGGGTGGCGCTGGTGCTGCTGCTCCTGTGGAAGAGGAAGAAGAACAGACTGAATTCACTGTGATTCTAAAAGATGTTGGGCCGAAGAAGATCAACGTGATCAAGGAAGTTCGGGCATTGACTAACTTGGGTCTGCGTGAAGCAAAAGAAGTCGTTGATAACCTGGGCACACTGATGGAAGGTGTGAGTAAGGAAGCCGCAGCAGAAGCCAAAGCCAAATTGGAAGAAGCTGGTGCTGTAGTTGAGGTAAAATAACATTTCTTGCTTTGAGATGTGGACAAAAGGTCAGCTTGGCTGGCCTTTTGTTGTTTTTTATGCCAAATTTTGTGCTTGGATCACAATCGCCACGGCGAAAGACGCTGTTTGGACTGTTAGGTGTGCCGTTTGAGGTGCGGGTAGCGGACGTGAATGAGGAAAGTGTGACGCACCCTGAACCAGCAGTGAATGTGGTAGAAACGGCCGTTTTAAAAACCACCGCCCTTACCCACACCATCCCCTCTGCTGACCACACGATTCTCATTACCGCTGATACAACCGTTGCCTTGGGCAAAATCATGCTAGGAAAACCCAAAAACGCTCATGAAGCAAGAGCCATGCTGTTGGCACTGCGCGACCGTACACATGAAGTCCATACCGGTCTGGTTTTGTTAGACAACCAGTCAGGCGAAATGCTGCGCTTTGTAAACAGTTCAATGGTCACAATGCGCTACTATAGCGATGCCGAAATTGAAGCTTACATTGCCACTGGTGATCCTTTGGACAAAGCGGGTGCCTATGCTATTCAGCATCCGGCATTTCGCCCCGTTTCTCGTTTAGATGGCTGCTTCACAGGCGTGATGGGGCTATCGGTTTGCCAACTCATTCAGGCGTTTCGGCAGTGGCAGCTACCGCATCAGGTGGACTTAACGGCCGTTTCCCACGCCCACGCTAACTACCCCTGCCCTCTTCTCTCCACCCTAACCACTTCATCATCCCGTTAGAAACAGCATATCTTTGACAAAAGAATTCGTTATTTTGCCAAAGGCATGTTACAATGTTTGACATAACCAACACTCCTAAACTTTTTAGCGCAAAAAAGTAGAGGAAAGTACATGAACGTAAAATTACAACAGGCGATTGGAGCCGCACGGGCTGGTGAATCGCAAAAAGCCCAGGTATTGCTGGCACAAATTTTAAAAGAAGACACCAGAAATGTTCACGCTTGGTTTCTGCTTAGCCACTTAGTGGAAAGCAAAGAAAAAAAGGTGGCATTTTTGCAAAAAGTGCTGGATATTGACCCTAACCATCAAAAGGCCAAAGAACGGTTAGCAGAGTTGGCATCGCCAGAGGCGGCTGCAGCAGTACAGGAAGTGGCTCCAGTGGTGGAAGACGTGATTGAGGCAGAAGAAACGGCCGTTGTTGCGCCTCCTGAACCAGAAGAACAACCAACCCCCGTCATTTTTACCGAGCCGGCCGCAGACGAGCTTTTCTCAACTGATGACGACGACGATCTATTTGACGATGATGATGATCTGCCGGCCTGGTTATCCGCAGATGATGAGAGCATTCTAACCCCAGAAGCATTGGCCGCCGAAGCCCTACCCGATTTTTCTGATTCTGTCGATCCTGATGATCTACCCGATTGGCTAACCAAAACCAATATTGATGATTGGACGGCAACAAAACCCTGGGAACAGGCAGAAGATCTGCTTGACGATTTAGATACCTTTGAAGAAGAGGAAGAAGAAGAAATTATTAAGGAACCCGTGCCCGTTAAATCAGTCATTGATGTGGCGCGTGAGCTGCAAGAGCCTGACCCGCCGCCGCTAGTGCCAGACAAATTGCCAGCAGCGAAAAACGACTCTTGGCTTAACCGCGTTTTAATCTTCCTCATTGTGGTTGCGGCCGTGGTCTTAATTTTGCTCCTTTACATCGTGATTAATTCCTTTGGCTAATAACCGCACAATTTGTAGAAGATTGGTTAAAATGTCTTGCCCTCTGCCTCGTTCCCGTATATATTTTCCGCTATGGGTATAAACGAGCGCATCAACGTCTCGCTACAAACCGACCAAGGATTGGTTCGTGATCATAACGAAGATTTCGTCACTTGTTGGGAACCTCAGAATGATGGGGAAGCCACAAAGCACGGATGGCTTTATATTGTTGCCGACGGCGTTGGTGGTGCCGATGCTGGCGAGGTTGCCAGCCAATTCGCCAGCGAGCGTGTTATTGCCCATTATTTAGCCAACAGCGAAACAAAAGACTGGGGACGCCGCCTCATTAACGCTATGCAGTCTGCCAATACTGATTTGCGCCAAATGGTGATGGAGCGCAATGAAAACAAGCGTATGGCAACCACCATGGTAGCGGCTGTCATTCAGGGAAAACAGGTGCTCATTGGTAATGTGGGGGATAGCCGAGGGTATCATTGGCACAACGGCCGTTTACGCCAAATCACCAAAGACCAAAGCCTTGTTGCCAAGCTGGTTGAAGAAGGCGCTATTTCCGAGGCGGAAGCAGTAAATCATCCGCATAAAAACGTCATTCTCTACAGCATCGGCTCCGAACGCTCACCCAAAATGGATCTTTTTCGGGTGAATATTCAACCCGACGACGCGATTATTCTATGTTCTGACGGGCTAACCCGTCACGTTTCAGACGAAGAAATCGGCCGCGTGCTTGAAAATGAACCGCCGGCCGAAGCTGCCACCCGACTCATAGATATGGCAAATAGTCGAGGCGGACAAGATAATATTTCCGTTGGGATTTTACGATTTTCAACCCAACCAGAGGAAGAGGGTAAAACGGCCGTTTTAGCCACCACCGCTCCAACCAGCCAAACCACCCTACTGCTCTACACCTTCCTCTTATCCATCGTGCAAACCATCCTCATTCTACTTGTTTGGTTCTGGTTGCGCGTTTAAACGAAACGTATGTGGCATCTCAGAGCGAGGCCACTTATTTTTAAATTTTTTATAACTAAACCTAAATATGTGAACGGGGGCCTGTCACGACTTACAACCTGACGGCAATCTTTACACAAACACGGATCAAGGCTACCCACAAATCCAATATTTGTTAGCCAGAACAACCTTGTTCGGCTGTGTTTGCTGTACCACGGTTAGCAGCGGCATTCTGCCAGTTTTGTTAAACTTCAGACGTAACGTGTGGCAATCCCCGGCTCACCGGAGGACATATGTCATCTAAATTGCGAATTTTACCCCTGGGTGGACTGGGGGAAATCGGCAAAAACATGACCATCTTCGAGTATGAAGATTCCATTCTCATCGTAGACGCTGGTGTCATGTTTCCCGAAAACGACATGTTGGGTGTCGATCTTATCATTCCCGACTACAAATATCTGATGGACAAACGCGACAAGGTGCTTGCCGTCCTTGTCACCCACGGCCATGAAGACCATTTAGGCGCACTGCCTCACCTGATGCAAGACATTCAGGCACCGATTTACGCCACGCCGCTTACGGCTGGCTTAATCGAAGCCAAATTGCGTCGCTCTAAGCTGCCCCACGACATTGAGCTGGTTGTATTTAATGCTGGGGACGTACTAGACTTTGGCCCCTTTACCGTTGAGCCGTTCCACGTCACTCACAGTATTCCCGACGGCGTTGGCTTTGGCATCACCACCCCCGTGGGTCTTATTGTCCACACGGGTGATTACAAATTTGACCATACTCCCGTGGACGAATGGCCGCCTGACTTTGCCAAGCTGTCTGAGTTTTCCATGCGCGGTGTTCTGGCGCTGCTGGCCGATAGCACTAACGCTGACCGCCCCGGCTGGACTCCTTCAGAAAAAATTGTGGGCGAGGGGCTGGAAAAGGTGTTTCAAGAAGCCCCTGGGCGCATCATCATCGCCACCTTTGCTTCGCTCATCTCGCGCATTCATTTGGTGGCCGATGCGGCGGTGAAATATGGGCGGCGACTGGCAATTACCGGCCGTTCCATGCGCGACAACACCAAAATCGCCAGCAAGCTCGGCTATCTCGACATCCCCGACGACCTGTTGATTGACATCAGCGAGGCCGATAACTACCCGGCTAATCAGGTTGTTATCATGGCAACCGGGGCGCAGGGTGAACCATCTGCCGTTTTGGGTCGCCTGGCACGGGGCCGCCACCAGCGATTCAGCATCAAAGAGGGAGATACGGTTGTCTTTTCCGCTCATACTATTCCGGGCAACGAAGAGATGGTGCATCGTACCATCAATCAGCTTTTTCAGCGCGGTGCCAACGTGCTATACGAGCAGGTGGCCGATGTTCACGTCTCTGGTCATGCCAGCCAGGAAGAAATGAAGCTCCTTATTAACCTGGTGCGCCCGCAGTTTCTCATCCCTGTCCACGGCGAACTGCGCCACTTGCGGCAACATGCCAAGTTAGCCAAAGAAATCGGGTTTCCAGAAAACAACATTGCTGTCATCGAAAACGGCACGCCCGTTGAGCTGGATGAAATTAGCATGACAGTGCTACCCCGCTTGCCCGGAGGATATGTCTTTGTGGATGGCTCTGGCGTAGGCGACATTGGCTGGCCGGTGATGCGTGAACGGGAAAAGCTGGCCAACAATGGCTTTTTCATGGCAGTGGCCGTCACCAATGGACAGGGGAATGTGTTAGGCAAACCCAATTTTGTCACCCAGGGCATGGTTGACCGCAAAGAAGCAGAAGAGCTGTTTATTGGGGCGGAAGATACCATTGCTCGCGTTGTGAAAAACAGTGTTGGAGCCAAAGAAAAGATTGAAAACAGGCTGGAAGATGCGGTCAGCCGCTATTTGTATGCAGAAACGGGCAAACGGCCGTTTGTCCGCATCATCGTCAATCAAGTTATTGGCGAACCTGTGGCTGCCTAACAGCAATCAGCGGGTGGTAATCAGGAATCAACATGAGGTTGATTCCTGATTACCAAGCTGCCCCTTCTGAGCAAGATCGTGCAAGACAAATAGCCCACGCCATTGTACACTTTGCCAATGGCACGAGTGAAACCATTAATGGCGCGGGCTGAAGAACAACGCAAATTTTTCCACCATCGTGAGCTGGATATCGAATTATTACATGCGTATCATGTTGATTTTGCCTACCCACCCCATAGCCACGATCATTATGTTCTTGGCTTGATTGAACGGGGTGTCCAATCGTTCACCTATCGCCGAAACAAATACATCACACCGCCACATGGATTAATTTTGTTAAATCCAGGAGAGGTGCATACAGGTGAGCCAGCTACCTCGAATG
>JAGQGA010000259.1 GCA_020432595.1 Anaerolineales bacterium
CACGCGAACTATTGAAAGGGTATCAGATTGGCGACCGGATTATTCGGCCGGCGCTGGTCTATGTGGCTGAATAATCAAACATTAATCACAAGCAATTTTAGGTGAGGATAGAACAATGGCAAAAATCATAGGTATTGATCTAGGAACAACAAATTCGGTGGCGGCCGTGATGGAAGGTGGCGAACCAGTAGTGATTCCTAGCGCAGAAGGGAGTCGGCTGTTTCCATCTGTTGTGGCGGTGAACCCGAAGACGGGTGAACGGCTGGTGGGGCAGGTAGCTAAACGGCAAGCGGTGATTAACCCGCACAATACGGTTGCGTCCGTAAAGCGGTTTATGGGGCGCAAATATGATGATCCGGAAGTAGAACGGGCGCGGAAATATGTGTCATATGACGTGAAGAAGGCACCCAATGGTGACATTCGCGTGGTGATGAATGAGCGTGAATATTCGCCGCCGGAAATTTCGGCGATGGTGTTGCAAAAGATCAAAATGGATGCCGAAGCCTATTTGGGCGATACCGTGACGCAGGCGGTGATTACCGTCCCCGCCTATTTTAATGACAGCCAACGGCAGGCGACTAAGGACGCGGGCAAAATTGCTGGTCTGGAAGTGATGCGGATTGTCAATGAGCCAACGGCTTCTTCGCTGGCCTATGGGTTGGGCAGCACCAAGGATGAGATGATTGCCGTCTACGACTTGGGCGGCGGTACGTTTGACATTTCTATTCTGGAAGTGGGCGATGGTGTTTTTGAGGTGAAGTCCACCAATGGCGATACCTTCCTGGGTGGGGATGACTTCGATCTCAAGATTATTGATTGGGCGGCTGACCAGTTCAAGATGGCTGAAGGGATTGACCTGCGGAACGACCGACAGGCGTTGCAGCGGCTGCGCGAGGCGGCGGAGAAGGCCAAGATTGAGCTTTCGACGACGATGCAGACGGAGTTGAACCTGCCTTATATTACGGCTGACGCGACGGGGCCGAAGCATTTAAATATGACGCTGTCGCGGGCGAAACTGGAGCAGCTAACGGAAGATTTGGTGCGGCGTTCGATTGAGCCGTGCCGTAAAGCGTTGAAAGATGCTGGACTAAGTACTGCTGAGATCACCCAAGTGGTGCTGGTGGGTGGTATGACCCGTATGCCTGCGATTCAGGAGGCAGTGAAGCAGTTCTTTGGGCGTGAACCACACAAAGGGGTGAACCCGGATGAGGTGGTTGGCTTGGGCGCGGCGATTCAGGCGGGGGTTTTGGGCGGTGATGTAAAGGATGTGCTGCTGCTAGACGTAACGCCGCTAACGCTGGGGATTGAGACGCTGGGCGGGGTGGCAACGCCCTTGATTGAGCGGAATACGACGATTCCGACGAAGAAGAGTCAGGTATTTTCGACGGCGGCAGATAGCCAGACGCAGGTGGAAATTCATGTGGTGCAGGGTGAACGGCCGATGGCTGGGGACAATAAGAGCCTGGGCAAGTTTATTCTGGACGGGATTCCGCCTGCACCCCGTGGCGTGCCGCAGATTGAGGTGACGTTTGACATTAACGCCGATGGCATCTTGAATGTCAGTGCGAAGGATAAGGCGACGAGTCGGGAGCAGGCGATGCAGATTATTCCGTCGAGTGGCTTGCATGAAAGTGAGATTGACCGGATGGTGCGGGAGGCGGAGCAACATGCTTCGGAGGATTCGCAGCGGAAGGATGCGGTTGAGGCGCATAATATGGCCGATTCGGCGATTTACAGCGCGGAAAAGTTCTTGAGCGAGAATGGGGATAAGATTCCTGAGGCGAGCAAGAGCGGGATTCGGGCGCAGATTGATGCAACCAGGCAGGCGCTAGAGAGTGGGGATGCGGAGGGGATGAAAACGGCCGTTTCTCAACTTCAGGCTGTGATGCAGGAAGCTGGCACGGCTATGTACCAACAGCAAGGGCCGGCCGGTGAGGCAAATCCCGGTAATGCTGGCGCTGGTCATGACGACGACTTCATCGAAGGCGAATTTAGCGACGAATAATTGTAAGAAATAGACCGTTGGGCTGCGAGCATGGGGGCACTCTCCATGCTCGCAGCTTTATGCTTTATGGCAAACAAACGAGATTACTACGAAGTTCTGGGCGTTGGCCGAGACGCAGACAAAAACCAGCTTAAAAAAGCATATCGTGGATTAGCACGCCAATATCACCCCGATGTGAACAGCGAGGCAGATGCCGCCGAGCGCTTCAAGGAAGTTAATGAAGCGTATGAAGTCTTGTCGGATGACGATAAGCGGGCGCGGTATGATCGTTTTGGGCACGCGGGCGTGCAAAACGACGGCGGTTTTGGTGGCTTTGAGGGTGGCTTTGGCAGCGTAGCCGATATTTTTGAGGAGTTCTTTGGCGGTGGCGGTTTTGGCAGCTCACGGCGGCGGCGGCAAGGGCCGCGTCAGGGTGCCGATTTACGCTACGACTTGGATATTACCTTTGAAGAAGCGGTTTTTGGGGTTGAGAAGGAGATTGAAATCCGACGGCCGGCGACCTGCCCATCGTGCAGCGGCAGCGGTGCGGAGCCTGGCACCAAGCCAATTACCTGTACCACGTGTAATGGCACTGGTGAGGAGCGTCGGGTACAGCAATCTATTTTGGGTTCCTTTGTCAATGTCACAACCTGCCGGACGTGTAACGGCACGGGTGAACTGATTCCAAATTTGTGTAAAACGTGTGATGGCCGCAAGCAGGTGCAGAAGACCTTTACCAAAAAGGTGCGGATTCCAGCCGGGGTGGACAACGACACCCAAATTCGGATGAGTGGTGAAGGAGCACCGGGTGTCAATGGCGGGCCGCCCGGAAACCTGTATGTGGTACTGCATGTGCAGCCACACGAATTTTTCCAGCGGCGTGGCAACGATATTTATTTGGATTTGCAGATTAACGTGGCGCAAGCGGCGTTAGGTGATGAAGTTGCTGTGCCGACAATTGATGGTGAAGAACGGATTAACGTGGTGGCTGGTACACAGTCGGGGACGGTACATCGGTTGCGGGGCAAGGGGGTGCCACGTTTGGATCGCACCGGGCGCGGGCACATTGGTCGTGGCGATCAGCATGTGATTATTCAGGTGGCGATTCCCAAGAATTTGTCAGATAGACAGCAGGAGCTTTTTCAGGAGCTTTCACGTACGCTGGGCAAAGAAGTGGTGCCACATAAAGAAAAAGGCATCTTGAACCAGTTGAAAGACGCACTGGGAGATGTGTTTGGTTTATGACGCGATTTTTGGAAGTGAGTGTGATCACGGACGGGGAGGGGGCCGAGGCGGTGTCGGAGGTTTTACGGCCGTTTGCCTATCAAGATGGGGTGGTGCTGGAACAGCTTGGCGACATGGCCGATTTGGATCCCAATGCGCTGGAGCCGGCCGTTACGGTAAAAATTTATTTGCCGGAAGATGAAGACACCCCCGAACTGCGCCGCCGTATTGAAGAGATTTTGTACCATATGTCACGGCTCTACCCGCTGCCGCCACCGACATTTCGGCTGCTGGCAGAGACGGATTGGGCCAATGCGTGGAAAGCTCATTACCACCCGTTTCGTGTAGGCAACAGAATATGGATTCAACCAAGCTGGGTGGAACTAGATGGTGCTGCACCTGACGGCGATATGCTGCGACCAGATGATGTGGTGCTGGTACTTGACCCAGGAATGGCGTTTGGTACGGGGCTGCACCCAACGACGCAGAAATGTTTGCGGGCGTTGGAAATGGTGGTGCAGCCGGGGCACAAGGTGCTGGATGTGGGTACGGGGTCGGGGATTTTGGCAATTGCAGCGTTGAAGCTGGGTGCCGGCCGCGTGGTGGGGGTGGATACAGATAAGATTGCGGTGGAAACGGCCGTTAATAACGCCACCCAAAACAGCGTTGCCGATCAATTTGAAGTCTGGCAGGGAACTTTGGATAGCGTGAACGAGCGTGGGTGGGATGTGGTGGTGGTCAATATTCTGGCTCCGGTGATTGTGGCACTGCTGAATGAGGGTGGGCTGATGGGCTATGTGGGGAAGAACGGCCGTTTAATCCTGAGCGGCATTATTGATCAGCAGATGAAGGAGGTAGAAACGGCCGTTGCTAAGGCCGGTGGCTCCATTGTAGAAAAGCTAGTAATGCGGGATTGGGTGAGCTATATCATCAAGCCCCAATAAAGTTATAGGCGATGCCCATCCCCGCAACGGACATCGCTCATTCACCTTAGCTATCGCGTGATTGGGTAGGTTGTTTGCGGTACCGATAAGTAATACGCCCCCGACTCAAATCATAAGGAGTCATTTCCACGCGAACCCGATCACCGAGCAAAATACGAATATAGTAACGGCGCATACGGCCGGATAGATACGCCAGAACCTGGTGGCCGTTATCAAGCTCCACCGTGAACTGCGTATTTGGTAACAATTGTATAATTGTGCCTTCAACTTCCAGTTTATCGTCTTGTTTAGTACCCATATACTCCTGGTTTGTGTAATATCATTCATGAACAGAAAGATACGGCTTATTCATCAGCCGCATCTTCTGTTTCTTCATTTTCAAAATCATCACTATCAAAATCAGCCGTGTCTACCTCATCGTCGGCCGCCCAATCGTCGTCTTCGGCACCTGCCCCATCACTTAAGTCGCGGTGTGCCATCCACTCAATTTGCTCGGTTGCCGTAACCGCTTTTAGGCTAAGGCCAATACGCTGCCGCCGTGGGTCAATGCTTACAACTCGCAACAGGTGAGTTTCACCAACCTGTACTACCTCGCCTGGCGATTCAACTGAAGATCGAGAGAGCTGCGAAACATGTAGCAACCCTTCAACCCCCGGCTCAATTTCAGCAAAGGCACCATAATCAACCAGGCGAGTAATCTTGCCCTCAACCAACTGGTTAATGTGGTACCGTTCTTCAACGGTATCCCAGGGATTCCCCAACAGCTTTTTGCGGCTGAGGCTGATGCGCTCGTGCTCTTTGTCAATACGCATCACATAGACTTCAATCTCATCCCCTACCTTTAAAACCTCACGAGGATGGTCAACGCGGTGCCAGGCCAGTTCCGAAATGTGAACCAAACCATCAGCCCCGCCGAGATCGACAAATACGCCAAAATCGCGCAGGCCACTAACGCGCCCAGTCCGAACATCCCCTTCTTTTAGCTCTTGCAGCAGCTCAACACGCCGCGCATCTTCCCACTCGCGTTGGGCTTCACGCTGTGACAAAACAAGCCGCTTACGTTTGCGGTCTACTTCAATAACTTTCAAGGGCAGTTGGGTACTTCTCAGCTTAGCTAATTTCTGCTGCCGTTTGCGGTCGCTCATGCCTGGGTTAAAATCTACAAGGTGAGAGAGCGGAATAAAGCCACGAATGCGACCAAACTCGACGATAGCACCGCCTTTGTTGTAGCCAGCAATTTCGCCTTCAATTACATCACCGCTTTCCAAGAGATTCTCGGCATCAATCCAGTCTTGGTTTAGCTTTGCCAGGTAAACGGAAACGATCAGACTGTCGGGCTGGTCTGTTTGCTGGACATATACAAAAACATCTTCATCTACTTTTAGCTCTTCGCGTTCTTCAGGCTCTAGCTTGTTCAGATCAGAGGTTGGCACTAAGCCATCACGTTTTAGCCCCAGGTCAACGATGATTCCCTGGTTGCTGACGGAGACGATAAGGCCTTTGCGTATATCGCCTACTTCGGGCATGTCATAATCGTGCTGATTGAGCAAAGCTTCGAGTTCTTCGAAGGAGGTCATTTCTTCGTCGGGCATATTGATACGGTCTCTTTCCCTATAGGTTTTTTGCTTAGTGGGTCTAATAAAAAACTCGGCACATATGCTGAATATTTGCTGACAGCAGATGGCCGAGTTCGATAATTCGCAGAATAATTATTATGGAGTAAAGTTGCTTTACTTAAGAATTGGTAGACAAGATCACAAAAGAGATATCCTCCGAACTAATTTGTCCAACGTAATCATGTAAAGCAGATCCTAATCAATCACTCGACCCAGACTCACTCAGCGTAAAAAATTATAGCCTTCTAACTGTGCTTTGTCAATTTCTGAGAATGGTGCCATAATGCAGAGATTTTCTTGTGATATTTGTCACGATTGAGCGTTTTGGGTTATGGTCAGGGCTTTTTGCGGGTGATTGCCGGTTAAAAACGGTGACTTTACTAGGTATTTTTGGTGGGCTGGGTGCTGGCTGTTGGAAAATAACGGCCGTTTTTCCTGCCCTTCTATTCCCATCATCAAGAGCATAAACCCAAACTGTGCAACCCGGTATACGGTGCGTGCGTATAAGATTTGTGTATGAAACGGGCAGAAATGTCTGTGTTGAGGTCTGTGAATGTTTAAGCAAATTTTTCAACGTGGTCAAACAAAGGTAAACGGAAACGGCCGTTTGCCCCAACAGCTAGAAACCGCCTATCTCATTGATATTCGGGACGTGGTAAAAGCCTACAATACCCCAGTTGGGGATTTTATAGCCCTGGATGGCATTGACTTGACGATTGACAAAGGGGAGTTTGTGGCCGTGGTGGGTAAGTCGGGCAGCGGCAAATCCACGCTGATCAATATGATTACCGGGATTGATAAACCATCTTCGGGCAGTGTGGTGGTGGACGGAACGGCCGTTCATAACCTCAAAGAAGGCCCGATGGCTGAATGGCGTGGCCGCACAGTCGGTGTCATCTTTCAATTTTTCCAACTCTTGCCCATGCTTTCCTGCTTGGAAAACGTCATGCTGCCAATGGATTTTTGCAACATGTACAAGCAAAACGAGCGCAAAGACCGTGCCCTTTTCTTATTAGAGCAAGTAGACATGGCTGACCAAGCCTACAAGCTCCCATCTGAAGTGTCGGGTGGGCAGCAGCAGCGCGTGGCAATCGCTCGCGCTTTAGCCAACGATCCTCCCATTTTGGCAGCCGATGAGCCAACCGGGAATTTGGATTCCAAAACGGCCGATGCTGTTTTTGACCTTTTTGAAGCATTTGTGGCAAGCAATAAAACGATTTTGATGGTGACGCACGACAACGAACTGGCAAGCCGCGTCACCCGTACCATTACCATTGCCGATGGCCGTATTGTTGATGAAGTTCGGCATCGCTAGGCTGTCAGGAAGCGTGTCAACCCTGTAAAATCCTTGAGCTTATAATTGATGCGTTGTCGCCGCCTGCTTGTCTTAAGGCAAGCATGTTAGGGTGTTGTGTCTATTCAGTCGGGAAAAGAGACTAGGCAAAGAGTAGTTTAGTGCTAATATTCTGAATAGATTTGTGAATTGGATCACAAGCACCATGTCCGATTGTTGAAGGAGTTGTAGATGAGACGGAATATCCTTATTCTGGTCATAGCAATTGTTGTGATTGGTGGTGGCTACCTGGCTTACCGACAATTTGCGGCAGCACCTGTGGAACCAGAAACAGAAACCCCCATAGATGTTAATACGGTAGCCGTCAATACGGGTCTGGGCACAGTTTCGGCTGAAGGCCAAATTGTGCCGCTGCGCCACACCCAA
>JAGQGA010000025.1 GCA_020432595.1 Anaerolineales bacterium
TTGTAGGCCCGGCCCCGAGCGGGCAAATGATGGGAGGCCGCTTTAAATTGGGGGGGGGGGGGGGGGGGGGGGGGGGGGGGGGGGGGGGGGGGGGGGGTGGGGAAACGGCCGTTTGCTGGCGCGGGGCTGCCGGTGTCTGTGCTTCCTCGGACACAATGGCAAATAGCACCTTTTCTTCCTTGTCGGACAGGGACAGGAGAAACGGCCGTTTTTGGTTGCTGTCGTTGGTAATGGTCACCCAGCTTATCTCCTGACGAGCCAAAACGGTGGGGGTAATGTTGATTGAAAAGGTACCTGATTGCCGTACAAACAGTTCGCCTTCTGTTTCTCGCTGGCCTTCGCTGGTAGCTAAGGATTTTAGCTGCACCTTAAACGAGTAACTGCCCGGAGATGCCTCAGGGGGAATCTGGGCATGGATAGAGAGGGTGCCGGATTCGGTGGGATCAAGCGGGATACCGTCGTCGGGAATGTTGAACCAGGAAACGGCCGTTTCTGGCAGGCCATCCAGGGCAATGTGGTAATAGCCTCGGCTTTTTGTCCCATTGCGAATCACCACTTTAAAATCGGCCGTTTCCGTTGGCTCGACTTCTAAACGGTGTGGTTCCAGGCGAAATGGGTCAGAGATTCCCGTGACTTCATCATCAGTTAGACGCAGCTGCAGGAAATGGGAGCCAATTCGCACTTTTTTGTCGGGGGTTAAAACAGCCGCATTTTTGTGAATTCGCTGTTCGTCTACATAAATGATCTGGTTACCCATTGGCTCAATATACCAAAGCGTTCCTTCTTTCCGTAGGCGGGCATGTTTGGCGGCAATATCATCACCCGCAAGCGTCAGGTCACAGGCAACAGGGTCGCTGCCAATAATAAACAAGCTTTGTTTGGGGGCTAATTCTTTATAAAGGGGCAAATGTTCGGAAACGGCAAGATAATTGCCCGGTGGTGTCTGGGCTGGCAAGCGAATTTCAGAGCTGGGGCTGGTTTGAAGGATAGTAAACGGCCGTATTGTTGGCACATAGAGCTTCTGCAACTCGGCCTTTAAGAGTTGGGCATCGCCAAAACGATTGCCCGGCTCTTTTTGCAACAGCTTCGTGATGATTTGCTTGAGGCCGTTGGGTACAGACCCATCCAATTCTGTGGGCAAATGGTGTGGGTGTAGACGGCGGGCTTCCTGTAGCGTATGGACGGGGATGGGTAAACGGCCGTTTGCCAGCCATTCATACATGATGACACCCAGCGCATAAAGATCAGAACGGCCGTCTACCGCTTCACCCATCACCTGCTCTGGGGAAAGATAAGCCGGTGTGCCAGCCACTTCCTCGTTGGGCGCAGCCATTAAACGCGCCAAACCAAAATCGGTCAATATCACTTCCTGTTGCGGTGTACCAACGCGCCGCACCAACACATTCTCTGGCTTCAAATCCCCGTGTATAACCCCAGCCTCTTGGTGGACATAGGCCAATGCTTCGCAGACCTCAATCGCTACTCCAAGCACATGCTGCCAATTGATGCGTCTTCGCTGCCATCCATCAATCATTTCGCGGCGTAGATTGTGGCTTCCCACATAGGCCATCACCAAATAAGGTTGGGGTTCTAAACTGGCATCAAAGATGGTTACGATGTTGGGATGCTGTAGCTTTGCCAACATTCGGGCTTCAGCCAAAAACTGCTGGCGCACTGTCTCCTGCTGTGCAAGCTCAACACGAATGACCTTGAGAGCCACTATGCGATCCAGGCGTTCATCGTGGGCACGATAAACATGTCCAGTACTGCCGGGTTGGATCGGTGTTTCTTTAATGCGATAGCGCGTAGCAAAGAGAGTGCCGTTTCGTAAGGTCATGCTGCTTGGTCCCCAGTAAAAACAAGTTCATAGGTTGTAAAGGCTGGTTTATAGGCATCAATGATCTGCCTAATTTGATCTTCCAGGGGTGTTCTGTCGGGTAAGGGAAGCTGTACTCTAAAGGTGGCTTCGGGCAGGTCGTCGGATGTGTCATCAATGGTGGGGGTTACCTGGGTGTAGATGGCTAAAATTTCTTTTAGGGCAACGGCCGTTCCAATGCGTGGCTGAATGCAATGAGCCACAGACAAAAATTGGCGACGTTGTGGCTCTGACCAACTGTCGTCAAATGTCATGCCAAACCAGTTTGCCAGCCAGGGCAAAAAGTGCGCTGGGGCTGTATGGGGGTCTAAATAAAGGTCAAAATTGGCGATGTTCCACTCAATTGGGGCTAACACAGATTCCAGCAGGGCCAGATAACGAGTGACAAATGGGGTATGATAAATGCCAGGCAAATATTGCAGATAACGGCTGGCTATGTCATCATCACTATGATGCTGGCTAAAAGGCGGCATAAAATTGGGTGGCTCTGGTGGCGATTCAGGCGGCTCGCTGCTATCGTTGTCTGTTGGGGGTAATGGCTGCTGTTCGGCTGGCAAAGCAGGGTTGGCTTCTGGTGGCGCGGCTGTTTCGGCGACTGTTGGTTCAGGGGGAGAGGGAGGAGAAACGGCCGTTTCTACCTCAACCCATTCATAAATCAGCTTATAGCCACCAATTTTAATCACATCATGCGGTCGCAGAACCCAAAAATGATGCGCCTCCAACATATCATCATTAACTTGCGTTCCGTTCAAACTGGCTAAATCTTGAACTTCGCACTGTGTAGCGGTGCAGCGCAATTCAATATGCTCCAACTCAATGGTTTGCATGTCGTTATTTGCCAAAACCAGCGAACAGTCCGAACCCGTTCCAATGGTGCTATTGCCAAATGGAATCGGCCACTTCTGCACAATTTCACCCTTGAAGACGACGTGTAGCTCTTGGCTCATGAACCCTCACCAAATGTAATCGTATGAATACCCGACGCAATCATATTGTTGTCATAAACCTCTAACCGCTTTACCGCTTCGTCAAAAGGTTGACCCGTTGTTGGCTGTGCCCGACGCAGGGCAACATTCCGCACTGCCAAGACCTCTGGCAATTCACGCAAAACCATATAAATATCGGCCTCATACAAATCTTGTCCAAAAGGCCATCCCTTGCCCTCATGCCCGCCAAAAACTGGGTTCAGGAATGAATTTAAGCGTTCCAGAACACGACGATGAGCAGCAGACCGCTTGTAGATAGGGTTGTCAATCAGTGCCACATCTACTGCGACCCAAACATAGTCCGGTTCACTGACATCAACGCGCATCGTTAACATACGGTATGGTTCTAAATGTTGTAGAACAACCTCTTTTTGCTCTGATGTAACCTGTAATTGCTCCAAGGTCAATCGGTCACCAGGGGTTGCATTGACCTTTGGCACAACCAATAAATGCACCTCCCCCGGGCGCACGTGGCTGGTACCCATATCTTTTGGCGTTGGCTGAAAACAATGAACGCGGGCCACATTGCTTTGAGGTGCTTGCAGGGCAAAATATTCAAAATCGGTGGCCGTTACAGCTCGCCCACGTGCCTGTAAAAGGCGTGGAGCATGGATCTTGCTTTCGTCCAAACTCTCGTGGTCTTTGCCGTTAATTGCCCGCTCACGATTGGACACTTTATTGACAAAGGGTATGGAGGTTTTGAGCGTGTTGAGTGCCCCCTTTTTAACATTGCCCTTGTGTCCACCGCCGGTACGATAACCGGTAAAGTAGATCATGGCCTCTCGCGGCGGCACGGCACCGTAATAACGCATCACGGTTTGTACCTCTCTCTGTCCACTAATAGCAGGATCTTGTTTTTCAGCTTGATGCCGCACAATAGCTGGGCCAAAGCGTAGTTCACCGGTTTGGCTATCCAGCGTAAAATGCCGATCTTGCAGCTGTGATTTTGAGAAATCGGAAACATATTCCCACAATGTGCGCTCGTTCTGCTTTGTCACAACGGCAACCTGTTCGTTGCCAAGTAAGGGCATGAGTACGGGTGGTGCTTGCAGGTAAAAAGTTTGCCCAGGTGTGCCATCGCTTTGCCCCAGTAGTTCTTCCAGACGATATTCCCCGTGGCTGGCTGGCACGGTTCCACCTCGGCTATCTACGGTAAAGGAGAGGAGTTTGGGGCTATTTTGAAATTGTTTGGCACCTGGTTCCAGTTCGCTTTGTTGTCGTGGTCGGACCCGTACCCAATACGCATCTTGCCCATTAAACCGTTGCCGTGACATTTCAGGAATATGGATGGTCATACGGCCTGAGTGGTTAAAATCGGCTGTTTTATCTTCGTCTAGCTCACAAGGTTGCCATTTATTGTGGGAAACGGCCGTTTCCCACATAAAAGCCCTATACCCCGCTTCCCCCTCAGGCTGGTCACATTCAACATGAAACTCCAAAAGATGATGGCTCAAATCATTTTTAAATCCCACATAGAGACCACTTTGTCCATTCGGGGGTAGGAGGGGAAATATCTCCAGCAGTTCGCTTTCCCCAACAAACTTATTACTCTCTATTACCTTCCCTCTGGACAAAACACCTTCCTCCCCATGCTCACCCTGCAAGACAAAGGCAGCAGCCCACTGCGGTGGCTCAATCACTAAGTCCTCATTGGTGTTAAAAATAATAGACGCTACTGATTCAGTTTGCGTTGTGGCCACCTCAGTAGCTTTAGGGATAATCACCCTGTCTGGCTGTGGTTCCGAAAGCCAAAAGGTGATGGGGGCGTGAGATGTCTCCGGTCCCTTTAGGGGTATTCCCAGCAGCTTCATTATGTTCAAGTAATGGCGATCCGGCATTTGGTTGGTTTGGTAGAGGATCATCTCGGTCATCCAGGCAAATAGTTCAATGAAGGTCACGCCGGGATCGCTCACATTATGGTCTGTCCAGCCGTCAAAGTAGGCGGGAATTTTCTTTTTGGCTTCGTCTACAATGTCTTGGAAGCGGCGAATATCAATGGGGGGATTTGCCAGAGCCATTGTGGTTACTCTCCTGGTATCAGATAAAAGGGAAAAACAAGGCTGCGCGGGTCGTCGGTGGCCTTGATGGTGTACTCGATTTTGATGACCAGCGTCGTCCGTAAAACATGCGCCTGCTCATCATTCCGCAGCAGCAGTTGACTGGCCGCAAACTGGTAGCCCGGCATGGCGACGACGCTGTTGACGGTGATGCGCGGCTCCCACCGCGCCAGAGCCTCTTGCACATACCGTTCGGCTTGAACGGCCGTTTGTCCATCATTCGGCGCAAAAACCAGATCATGAATCCGGCAGCCAAACTCCGGTCGCATCACCCGCTCCCCCAACGCCGTAGACAAAATAATATGAATCGCCTGCTCCACCTCATTCCATGGGTTCGTCAGCCCCACCAATTCACCGCGCACCCCATACCCCAGGGGAAACACCCAGCCCCGCCCGACAATGTCGGTTTGTACCTTTATCTCCATCGTCACCTACCCCCTATCAAAACCGTGCCAACCGCCACAACTTTGGCATTCGGATTTGGCACAGGGTCGGCACAGGTTTGCGCCATATCGCCATTGCGAGCCGCTGGCTTGCCGTTAATAAAAACCGTACTGCTCCCCTTCATAATCGTTCCCTTATTTGTCGGCGGCACTTGAAATGGGCCGCCCTGGGGAATGTGGGCGGGCGTATTCGTTGCCATGCTTCCCACGGTGGCTGCTGGTTGTCCCATAACGTTAACGTTAGTGCTTAACGCATTATCAAGCATGCCGTTAAACGGATGGGGAATGGGTGTAGGGGCAGGCCCCCCTGGGGTTGGAATCATGATAATGTGTATATCAACGGCAACAATCTGATCGTTGCGCTTGGCGGCTGGTAATCCCATCTCTTCCCTCCTGCAAATAGGGCGCGGATTTTCCTGATCTCCCTGATCAGTTTAATCAGGAAAATCTGCGTCCTATTTTTATCCCTCATGATACGGCATTGCCGTACTCCATCTCCTACACTGCTAATTCAGGTTGATCATTTGGCCTTTAATGTTTAGTTGTCCAGTGGCTTCTATATCCAAATTACCACCTGCCTTCATTTTTACATTTGCATCTGCTTCGATTGCCAAATCCTTACTGCTTTTCAGCGTTACCGTACCGGTTTTGTCATCCAAAATAAGATGATGCCCGCCGGCCGTCTCAATCTCAATCTTGTTGTCGCTGGTGTCGTGGAGCGTCACGCGGTGGCCGGAGGCGGTGCGCCAGGTCATCACCTTGTTGGCTTCGCCGTCGTTGGTGTTGGCAACTTCGGCGGGGGGCGTGTGCTGCCCGTTCCAGAGGCCGCCCAGCACAAACGGCTGGTTGATGTCGCCCTGTTCAAAGGCGACCAGCACTTCTTGGCCGACGGCAGGAACGGCCGTTAATCCCCCGCCGTTTACCACCCCCAGCCCCACCAGCCGCGCCCAATCACTCTCCACCTGCTCATCCAGCCAGGGAAACTGCACCTTCACCCGCCCCAGCTTCTGCGGGTCACTATTGTTTGTCACCACCGCCGGAACCACCCCCGACCAGCGCGACGTTGGCTGTTGCTGCATCATCTCCTCCAAAATCGTTCCCGTGCGGCTACCACGCACCTGAAAATAACTTTTTAGCCCCAACTGGGTATAGCTGTGGGTAACGGCCGTTACCAAATAGCTGCCGCTTAATCGCTGCCCCAGGTTTTTCAGCACCACCACCCGCCCAGCAAGAATATCGGGGCGGCGAAACGCCTCCCCCTCGGCCTGCAAAAACGCCCCACTCACCTCATCGAGCCGCGCCTGCGCCAGAATGTTGGCCTCGGCTTGGCTGACCACCGGCTGGTTGACAATGACTTTTTTGCCTCGGCCAAACGGTTTTGCCGCTTCCGCTCCGTTTTGGTATGACTGGGTACGAGGGTATAAACGGCCGTTTTCCGCCCGCCCCACAATCGCCTTCTGCTCACCCTCATTCCAACCCCGCACCACCACCTCATCCACCTGCTCCGCCACCGTCAGACGCGGGTAAAACGCCACCAAATCCTCCCCCCACGCCAGCGTCACCCCACTCTCTGCGTTTTGCGGTCGGCGAAACAGCAGCGCATCCCCCATTACAAAACATTCAAACCCAATCCGCCACGCCCGTTCCTGCAAAAACGCCAAATCAGACTGGTTATCCTGAAACACATGGTCATACACCAGCCGCGTATCATCCACCTCCGCCGTCAGCCCAACCCCTTGGGCAATTTTTCTGGCAATATCGCTATCCTTCTGGTTGACAAAGGCGCAGCTTTTCACCTGCCGAAACAACCGATGCGTCTGGTCGTACCCCCGCACCACATAAGTAGCCAGCATCCCTTTGGCAAATTCCGGCTCCAAAGCCGTCACCTCGCCATCAAACAAGGAAACAATTTTGCCTTCGCTTGTCTTGGCGGAAGCTGTCACAGTGTCGCCCAAGTCAAAGGTATCGCTGTCCAACAGTTCAAGCTGGGGGTCTTGAAAGCGCAGCGTAATCATGTGGGGCAAATAGGCGTGTTGCTCCACCGTGGCCTCCACCAGTTGCGCCATGAGCTTGTGCGGCACTGGCTGACCGTTACGCCATAAATAAAATTGGCTGGCAACAGTGACTTCACGAGGCATCGGTTACTCCTCAAAGCGTGTTTTTTGTGGAATGGTCAACTTGTGCCCAGGGCGCAATTGGAACGGGTTGGTAATCTGGTTGTGGTTGGCAATGCGCTGCCATTCGGTGGGGTCGTTATAAACGGCCGTTGCAATATAATCCAACCGCTGCCCCGCCTCCACCGTCCACACCTGCTCAATCAAACTACCGCCCGAAGTCGGATTCTGCGGCAGCCGCAAATAATCTTCCCGGTCAATATATTGCGTAAAGGTAATATCTACCTTAGCGCGAATCGGTGTACCAATCGGCGTAAAAAGGGTAAAAGTTTGGGTCATATTGGTAATAACCGACACAAAGCGAAAAACGCCCCATTCAAAGACCACGTAGGAGGCAACAGGCTTACTTTCCGTTTTCCCAGCCGTTGGAATCCTTGCTTTCTTGGGCTGCATCAGTTCCCAAAGCCGCTGGGTAATCAAACTGACATCGGCCATCGTGTGAGAGGTATCAAACGTCAGCTTTAGCTTGAGCGTTTGCGGCCCCGCATTGGCTAATTCCAGTGTAGCACCGCTCCCAAGACTGCCAGTTGGGTCTTTATAGCTGTTGGTTTTGGACACAGTGTATTCATATGGATTAAACATGCAGGGGATGGGCTGCCCAGGCAGAGGTATGCCGGTTTCATTCACCTCGTAGATACGAGCCGGGACTAACTCGCCGCGTGTGGTTGTCATCGTGTTCTCCTCCGCTCCCAGTCGGTTGCCAACTGCTGCCGCAGCTGTCGGTAAACGTGCTGCGCCAACTCGTCAATGACACCCGCTTCATCTTCCTGGGCTTCATCTGCCTCCGCTGCCTCTTGGCCGGCTTCTGGCAGCAAACCGGTCGCTTCTTCCACCAAACCCGAAAATGGGTCGGAAATAGCACCCATAAACGGCTGCATGATGGCATCGAGGGGCATTTTTTGCAGCAACGGCCGTTCCTCCATCACCCGCTCCACCACCCCTACCGCCTGCTGTATCGGCTTTGGCTTGGTTTGAACGGCCGTTTCTTCCTCCCCTACCTTTGGCAACGGCTCAGGCGTAATTGGGAGAGCAGGGTATGGCATGGGCAAAACGGCCGTTTCCCCAAACACCCTCCCTTTTAAAAATGAACCGCGAGCATCCTTGCTTGCTTCTGGCAGACTAAAAATCTGCGCTCCGGTTTCCTTCAGGGCGGTCGGCATATTCGGTGTGGTCACCTTTGATGGCGCAGCCACAGAGTCCACCGCATAGCTTGCTGGTGCGGCAAACCGCTGCACAATCGTCGGCGAAGCCACTGCCATATCTGGGTGCTGTGCCGGGGCTACTTTGGCAATGGGAACCATAACTGGCTCTGGAGCATGTGGAAAGGGGGTTGGAACCATTGGTCGAGGCATTTCTGGCTCAGGCTGGTCTAAGGCCGACCGCACAGGTTGGGCTTGAATGACGGGTATGGCTGTCCGCGCTGGCTCCGTCACCTTAGGCTCAACCGCACGAGCCACGTCGGCCTTAGGTAACGCAAAACTTGGCCGATCATCCGCTATAAATGTCATTGAGGCAGGGACGTGGAACGGCCGTTGTTGCTCGCTTTCTTGGGGAGCAGATGGCGGCGCGGGTGGGATATTGGGCTGCGTGAGGGGCAAAACGGCCGTTTTCCCCACGCTCTCCTCCGCGTCCGCCCCTTCCACCGCTTGCCGGGCAATGGTTGGTGGCTGGGCAATCTGGGTTTCAGGAGCAATAACGCGCTCGGTCGGCGGCACTTCGCCAATCAACCCCCATAAATCCGATGGCATTCGCCCAATGTCTTCAATTTCCACCCATTCTGTCTGCGCCGGACGGGGTGGGGCAGGGGGGGCTGGTTTAGGCGGCGGCATCACGCCTGGCCGCTGGCGGCGCGGCAGATGAATTTCCACGGCTGATTGGGTTGGCTGGGCTGTGTGGGTGTCGGCCAATTTTGCTTGAATGTTTTGTTCCAAAGCAGCTTTCTGCTCTGGGGCAACAGGTGGTTCTGCTGCGGGGCGAACGGCCGTTTTTTCCTCAACCGTCGTTCTTTGCACAGCTCCCCAAGCCTTGTCTAGCGGAAGCGGCGGCAAGGAAGCAGCCGATTCTGGCGTGGTTGGCTCATGCGTGTCGCCCGCTGGTGGAGGCTGGATTTGGGGCTGAACGGCCGTTTCTGCTTCCGCCGCAGCCTCAGACACCGCACGGGAAATTACGCCAGCATCAGGTTGTGCCACCATTTGTGCCACAACCTGTGATGCCGTTTCCTCCGCCTGTTTTTGTTGGTGTCGCTGCAAAATCGTCTCCAACCGCCGCCATGACGAGTCGTTCTGCCCCGATGGCTTGGGAGCCGGGTAGGGCATTGGCACCTGGGTTTCGGTGGGCAAAATCGGCAGTAGGCTTTCTGTAGACACCATAGGGATTTCGTATTGAGGTGAAGGGACGGGAACGGCCGTTAGCGGCACGGGGGAAGTCATTGCAGCGGGGGGAAGGGGGGCAGAGCGAAACAAAACGGCCGTTTCCGCATACCGCTGCACCCGCTGCAAAAGAGGATTGTAAAGCTGAAATCGTGCCATCGCCCTTACTCCGCCGAAATCTCAATAAACCCACAGGCCAATTCCAACGTTTGCACCGCAATGCTGCTATCGCTCGTTTTGAACTGCGGCCCTGTCCACTTAATGGGGTGCGCCTTTTTGATGTGCCAGCATAGCACCGTTTCCAAATGGCTGTCCAGCATTTTGATCGTGACATCACGCTGGACAAATTTCTGGTTCATCGTGTCAATATACCATTGCAGCAGTTGGCTGGTGCCAACACCATTCTTCAACGTCAGCCGGCTTTCCTTGCGCTGCCCCAAAAGCTGGTGAACGTGGGTGTTTAGCCCCCCTTCCTTCACCGTTTCAATCTCCCATTCAATAGTGGGCAAGGTGCATTCGGTAAAAGCGGCTTGGGCAACACCCTCAATTTCAACCGTAAAGCGAAAAGACGGGTAGGCTTCCTGCGTCATCTTCTTGCCGGCTTCGGCGATTTTGGATTCGCTCATGGCTGGTTTCCTTTCTGCGACCGCTGACTTTGCAGCCAACGCTGCCGCTCCTTCGCCTGCGCCACGTCCCGCAGCCAAAGCTGGTAGACACGCCGGGCAACGGCTTGCACAAGCTGGGGGGTGATGGGGGGAATACGGCCGTTTATTTTGTTCATGCTTGCCCTAAATATGGAGACTAGGAGACTAGGAGATTAACACAGTCTCTCAATCTCTCAGTCTCCCAATCTCTCAATTTCCCAATGGAGCCACCTGCAAGATAAACTGGTGGGTGCAGTGGGGGCAAATGGTTTGCATATGAATGGCATCGCCGCTGTTCAGCCGCAAATACAAATCCTGTAGATAGCTCATATCTGCCGCAAACAAATTTTCCAAATGGCGTGGCAGCAGGGGGCTAATGGTGCCAAGCTGGGTGATCACGCGGCTTAACAGCAGGATGGGCAGGTAGGCGGGGTTGGTTTGGACGGTGGGGTGATTAACGGCCGTTATCTCATCCAACGCCGTCGCCAACCGCATCCGACCCCGCTGCTGCACCACACCCACCTCATCCACAAACCCACGCGGCAAAATAAACTCAAATTCCGTTTGCATCAGACCCCATTGCCTATAAAGAGATTAGGAGACTAGAATCTCCCAATCTCTCAATCTCTTAACCGCTACATCTTCTCACGCCGAATATACTCATGAGCAATCGTCAGCTCTTCAATCCCAATCGCATTGCTATCCGACTTCGGCTGCGGCCCACTCACCTTCACCGGCCACGCCCGGCGAAAATCCCACCGCGCCACCGGCTCCAGCTTTTGGTTAAACATCACAATGGAGCCATCCCGCCGCGCTCCGTCTACGTCACCATCTTCCACCTGCTGCCGCCACTCCCAGAAATCCATCACCTCGGTAATGCCCCGCTTCAGGGTAATATTTTCCCACTTCAGGCGACCGGGTATCTTTTGCATAATCTCAACCCCCTTCTCATTGATGATCTTATGCTCAATAATTTCCGTTTCTGACCCCAGTCCATTGCATTCGGTAAAATAACCAGCCACAACGCCTTGAAAATCAACCGCAAAATGAAACCCTACCAACGGGTCTTTTGCTTCACCAGCCATGTTTCACACTCCTGAAAATAGGACGCAGATTCTCCTGATCTTCCTGATCAGTTAAATCAGGGAAATCTGCGTCCCATTTAAATGCTTTGTAGTAGGCAAATCCCCTTAGCCTATGCTTCCGCGTTTGGCCCGGCCCACTGGCTCAGGCGCACAATGACAAATTCGGCCGGCTTCACCGGGGCAATGCCAACCTCGATGATCAGCTGCCCTAAATCCCGGATTTCCGGCGGGTTAATGTCGTCGTCGCACTTCACGTAAAACGCTTCGTCGGGGGTGCTGCCAAAAAAGGCACCGCCTAACCACATCGTCCGCAGGAAAGAGCGCACATCCCGCCGCACCTTGCCCCACAGCGTTCGGTCATTCGGTTCAAATACTACCCACTGTAAACCGCGATCCAGCGAGTCGCCTACCACAATAAAGAGGCGGCGCACGTTGATATAGCGCCAAGACGGATCGGCACTCATGGTGCGCGCCCCCCAAATGCGAATGCCGCGCCCCGGAAAGGCGCGAATACAGTTCACACCTTCTGGGTTAAGTACTTCCTGGTCCTTCTTCGACAGCCGAATTTCCAGATCCAGCGCACCCTGTACCACCTCATTAGCCGGTGCTTTATGAACTCCTCGTTCGTTATCTACCCGGTTATACACCCCCACAACATGTCCGCTCGATGGCATCAACTTTTTCCCTTGCCCACCGGTAATATCTGCCACCCATATCCAGGGGTAATATAGGGCTGCCCGCGAAGAGGGATTAGGAAAGTCCTTTTTCCATTTTTTGGCGGCTTGGACTGACATACCGGGTGGGGTGTCTAGCACCGTAAAGCAATATTTAACCAAGTCACAATGGGCAAGCAGCTTGCCTTGAATGCCACGTACCCGATCCTGATGCTCCGGCGTGTTTTTGTAGCCGACCATAACATCTGGACATAGGAGCAGCTTAACATCGTCAAAAGCTGTCAGCCCGTTTAGCCCCGTTCGGTCTGCTTCGCTACCCAAAATATCACCCTCTTGCAGCAGTGTGATTGGCGCACGACCAAGCGTGTAGTCACCGGCTTTGGGGGTGTCGGTACCGATATTGCTGATTACAACTTTGGTAAACAAATGCCGAACTACACCATCGGCCCCCGCCATCTGTTTGAGTCCTTCCATTGTCAGTTCACGACTTTCGTCATCTACGGTCATGGTAAAGCTATTCTTATCTTTCTCAACCGTGATTTTGATTTTGATGACATCAGTTACCTTCATGGGATCTTTGGCTGTTACCGTGAAACCAACTTTTTTGCCTGTTACATCGAAAATATCGAGGCTGGGTGTGTCGCTGCCGATGGTTTTGACACTGACAATGTAGCAGGGGCCGCCACCGTTGTTGAAGTAACCATAGACGGCATCTGGCATATAGATATCTGCACTCAGGCCACCATAAGTTTGTTCAAACTGTGTCCAGCTTGTAATGAGTTGGGGTTTCTTAAGAATGTCTTGATCGGGGACTAAGGCACCTGTTTCGGGGTCAATTTTTTTGGTGCTGGCCTCTTTGGTCATGCCAATGAAGGCGGCGATGGATGCGCCGACGGCTTCAATGGGTTTGGTGCCTTTGTCTACTTCTTGGACATAGACACCAGGGGTCATGAATGTTGTTTGGGGCATAGGTTCCTCCATTTTGGAACAAGAGATAAGTGTGTCAGTTTGACGTGATGCGAACAAACATTGAACAGGAAGTGCTGTTAAAGCAGGGGTGGGGCGCGGTTAGGGTTGTGGTTCATCCTGATCCAGAATAAGGTCGTAGGTTTCTTCTGTGCTGTGACGGGGGACGTTGATGCTTTTTTGGGTCAGCAGGGTGTCGTTTTTCCAGGCCTGAAGGGTGTAGCTGCCGGCCGACAGGGGGCCAAGGAAGTAGAGTCCTTTATTGTTGGTAACGGCCGTTCTTCCCCCACCCAACACCCGCACCTGCACCCCAGGTAGCGGCTCGCCACCTCGCAGCACCACGCCACCAATGCGGTACACTAGACCATCTAGTTCGTGGATGCGTATGGCATCTTTGCCTCCTCCGTCCACCATATCGGCCGTTACTGTCCGCACTGGCTGTTCCTTCCGTACATCCTCTTCTTTCCACGGGTCAAAGGCAAGGGTGATGGTATAGGTAACAGAAGGGCGTAACTGGTTGTCTAAGGCACTCCACAACTCAGCCGGGTTCGTCAGCTTGTCGTGGCTTGCCAGGCGCGTTGTCAACTCAAATGGCGGCTCCGATAACGCACCCTCCAAAATGTCCACCATGCCATTACCATGCTGAACCTGCTGAGGTAACACCGGATGCCGAAACAACGCCATCATACACTCCGAAAGCAGCTCGTGTTCATCTTCCGGCGTATTGGCCCACGTTGTCAAAATATAAGTGCAGTCTACTCGAAAGGGGGTGCGCTTTTGCCGTCGCCCATTGTGATGTTGCTCTGGCTTTAGCTGCTCTTCCCACTGGTGCTGTCGCAAAATGTTGTTTTCGCGCACGTCATAGAGGAAGATGTTGATGGCCGGTTGGTTGCCCAAACGCTCCCGCCACTGCTGCGTGGGCTGGTCAAAATAAATAGTGACCTCACCGCGTTGGACACGAAGAATCTCATGGTGGAGCAACTTTTTAATGGAACGGTCTAAATCTGGGAGCATAACGGCCGTTTTTCCTCTTACACAAGCACACTATTCACAACCTGCGTCCAAAATTGGGGTGTTCCATCTTGCTGCAGCACGGAACCCGGCCAGTTCAAATGCTCCATGCCATCTGGCACTGCACCCATAAACACAACAGCACCATCGGCCGCAAAAGCATCTTCTATTAAATATGTGATTCGGGGATCTATTTGCAGAGCCGTGGACATTGTTTGCCCACCAGAAACAATTAGGGTATAACGACGCAAATTGGTCGTTCGCTGCTTTTGTTCGAGTTGAGTCAGCAACAAGTCGGGTTTAATTGTTAACCCATGCGCCCCTGTCACCAACCTGTTTGAAATGCTCACCAAACTGGTAGCAATGCCTTCAGATCGCAACATGCAGAGACATTCAACAACTGCTTGTTCGTCAAAGTCAGGGGCAATGAGGATGAAGACCTGTGATTGGCGCATACTTCTTAAACGACAACCAGGTTAACAGATAGACAGACGTAACCTGGAACAAAACAATTTCTCTCAACAAAAGTCAGTATAGGGCAATTTTGTGTGCAAGGATGTGGGCGGTTGTGCAATTTTGTGCAACGGCCGTTTTCCGAGTGGTGTAGGTAACGTTGAGCGATAAAATCAGGCTTGATAGCCCACCAGGGTATGGTCTGTTATTTTTACGCGGCTCAATTACCGAAGGAGTATCCCTATGAACATGCCAGACATCCCCCAATTACAGCAAGCGATTCATATGTCTTTGAAGTGCTGGACAGCCATAGACAAGCCAGTGCCAGAGTTACTGCAAACGCTGTTGGTTGTGAAGCAACAGGGTCAGGGAAACTGCCTGCATGGTGATATGATTAGCTGGCATCGTGCGGTGAATGAGGTATTGCTGGCTGGCATTGTCGTGTTAGAACAGGAGAGTGAGTCAGAAGCGGCTGTTTTGCGGCAGCGTTTTTTACAGGGCTTGCCAGCGAAAATGGTTGCCTATGAAATCAACCTGGATCGGGATCGCCTGAACCGGGTGCAGCGTAAGGCCATTACCAGGCTGGCTCAAATACTTTGGGCGCAAGAAGCAGCCACACGAACCCATTATTTGGCTGATATGGGGAGCCGCTTGCCCAATGCAACCCATCCACTGTTTGGCATCGAGGAACATTTGCAGGAACTGACGCGCAGAGTAATCATGCCGGGGGAACCGTGGACAATTGTTGTCACAGGTATTGGGGGAATTGGCAAAACATCATTAGCAGCAGCGGTGGCGCGAGAGGTTCTAAGCCAGTTTATATTTGAGGGAGTGATTTGGGTGAAGGTTGGGGAAGATCAGGAGATGGAACATGTGGTTTTTTCTCAACTTGCCCAACAGCTTGGGGTGTCGCCCCATCTTCCGCTGGCTGAAAAAACACAAGCAGTGCGCCACGTGTTGCAGCAATGCCCCTATCTAATAGTTTTTGATAATGTGGAAGTTGAGAGTGAATTGATTGAGCTGTTGCAGCAAGTGGGCGATCTGGCAAACCCTGGCAAATTTTTGATCACTTCGCGGGTACGACCACCGGAAGTGGTTGTTTGGTCATGGGGGATGGAGGACTTGTCATTAACGGCCGTTTCCCGCCTCATCAACCACCTAACCACGGCCAACAATTATGCAGCCTTCATCATGCCATCTGATGAAGAAATTGCCGCGATCTACAGCATGACCGGGGGAAATCCGCTGGCCGTCAAGCTGGTCACGGGGTTAATGGCAGTAGCCCCCTTACCCGTTCTGCTGGCCGAGCTACAGACGGCGGCAATGCCCCCCACTAAAGTCGTATACCGGCACATTTATTGGCGCGTTTGGCACAGCCTGTCACCAGAGGCGCAGGCCATCTTGCTGCTGCTGCTGTTAGCCGCCGGCAGCGGCTTTTCGGCCAATCATATGCTGGCGGTAAGCAAGCTGCCTTCCGGCACATTCTGGTCGGCTGTCAACTTATTAATCAGCCGTTCGCTGCTGGAGGTGCGCCACGAGAAACCAGAATGGCGCTATGGCATTCATCGCCTCACGGCCTCATTTTTACAAATAGATATTGCCCAATTGTAAAGCTGGGTAAATCTTCCCTTAACCAATGGCAAGTGAACAGTTTATACAAATTGTCCAAGAGAATATCATTTGCTGGCAGCAGCGGTTAACACAAGAAGGGGTGGAAGGGGTCATAGCGGAGGGTGATAATTTGCTGCAAGCGGCGGCTATGGGGCTGTATGTGCCGCAGCTTTGGGCGTTAACGGCCGTTTACATCCTCCAAGCCTACCCCATTGCTGAAAGCCTGGGAACAGGAGAACAGTGGATGCCGGTTTTACAAACGGCCGTTGCTGCTGCCCCCACAACCAACGACCCCCTAACCATTCAACTCCTCAACCGACTAGGCCGCGCCTACCGCCTCAGCCAACAACCCAAAAAAGCAGTCGCCACCCACCAACAAGCCCTACGGCAAACAGAACCTGCCGCCCCCGCCTGGGTTGTGGCCGAAGTCCATCTCAATCTCGCCGAAGATTACCAAGCGCAGTACGACATTGCTACTGCCGAACACCATGCCCAACAAGCGCATCAACTCATCGCCAATTCTCCAGAACAGTACACAAAAATCAAAGCCGCTACCCAAAATATCCTCGGTATTCTTTATCTACAAAAAGGGCAGCTTGCACTAGCGGAAAGCCACCTGCTGGCTGCCCTGCACCTCTGGCCTGATCAAAATAATCCAGTCGCTCTCGCTCGCCTCACCAAGAACCTGGCCTTGAGCCTGAGCTTGCAGGGCAAACATGAAACATCCCTCTTTTATTACCACAATGCACTGGACAAAATCCGCGCCATTGGAAATGCCGTTGATCAGGCCGAAATCGAAAACAATCTGGGCGTTCTTTATCTACAGATTGGTGAATCCAATCGCGCCGAAGCCATTTTCAACCAAGCACTGCACAAAACCTTGCCAGCAACTTGCCGTGCGCCAATTCGTGCTTCCATCACGCATAATTTAGGAGAAGTGTATCTTGCCCAGAACCGTCTGTTTGAAGCGGGTCTTTATATTCAGCAGGCCATTCTTGATTGGCAACAATTAGGCGACCAGTTGGAGATGGGCAACTCTATTGGCGTGTATGGCATCATTCTACACCGACAAGGACACTACAAAGAAGCAATACCCAAACTGGAAACAGCTTTATCCAGCTTGAGCCAGCTTCCAAATCGTGGGAGAGTTGCAGAACTTACTCAGGAGTTTTCTCAAGAATTGGCACAATGCCGTTTAGCCACATGATCGCTGGACAGCCGTTCGACGATCGTGTGGCTAAACATTTTACCTTATCAAGTACAAACGGTTGACGTAGAAGTGGAGCAGGCGGCGTAGGCCGAAGGTATCAAGATAGGGCTACTGATAAGCAGGGTACAAACGGCCGTTATGCACACCCATCGAATCACTTGTTCACGAACCTTGTAAGCAGTTGACCAAAACATTAGAACCTCCATTAGATTAGGAGGCTCGTAGGCTGGCGCACCAAAGCAAAAGTTTGCTTTCTCTAGAGATACCCATGAGCCTACACTTGTTTTGTCGTCGCCACGCTTGGCAACACACACAGTATGCCCATTTTGTCCACGAGGCATTCGTAAATTTGTTGAAGATTTGTGGTAGAAACAGCCGAAAATCGCTGAATTTTGTTAAGCCAGTCGCGTAAAAAGCGTGGCAAAATGTTGTAAAAACCATCTAAATGGAGCGTTGCCTTATGATAACCGAGCCAGTTAGCCCGCCAGGAGAAAATAAACTCCGTTTTAAAAAGCTGCTGAATGATGCGATTCGCCAAATAAGCACTTGTGAAGAAGGGAAGTCGTTGAAGCATGTTGAGGAAGATCTAGGCGCAAGCATTGGTTTGTCTGGCGCAACCATTCAATATTGGCGGCGCGGTAACTTGCCGCCAGATTTCGATACACGCCTACGGCTGGTTCAGGAAATACACAATCGCAGTTGTGATCGCCTGGACGAGGCGTGGTTTCAGGAGCTTTTGCAAAGCATGGGCTTAGGAAGTTCAGAGGTGGTCTTGGCCGAACTCTTCCCACCAAGCAGTGCCAGGCACGAAACAGCGCCAAAGGTGGCCGAGCTATTATTATCACCAACTGCCCCGGTAGGAGAGTCGGACATAACGGCTAAAATAAACAATCGCTTTCTTTTAATTGGAGTGGTCAGTTTTTTGCTGCTAGGTCTGCTGGGGTTGGGCTATATTCAGATTAACAATGTGTTGGGCAATGACTTTGTGCAAAATTGGAATATAGTTTCACTCCAACCCGTCCAAACGCCGGTGGGGTCAGGCGCACAGGATGTTGTACTAGCTGGTGTGGGTGATGTGGAGGAGGAAACGGCAGTTAATCTACCTGCACCCTCCCTGCCAGCTCCCATTATCAGCACCTTGGCGGCGGGGGAAACGGCCGTTTCTCCTACAGTAACAGCCACACCTACAGCAACACCCCTCCTCACCCAAACGCTCCCCCCCGCCGCTATCAACGCTCCCGTACTCACCCTGCCCCCATTGCCAACAAACAGCCCCGTCCCATCTCCAACCACCACCAACACAGCCACCCCAACCAGCACACCCACCAACACACCCCTACCAACAGCCACCCCAACCAGCACATCAACCCCAACTCCCTCAACAGGAACCTTAACTGTTATTATTGAAGCGGTAAAAGCCAAAGATTGTTTTGACGAAGTGATTGTGTGTGGCACAGATGCTGATTTTTACGCCATCGTCACCTTTAACACATTCAGATTCCCCCAAACCGATCCTGTCTCAGATCGAAACGAAATCTTTCCCAATTGGACTTTCTCCCAACAGGTTGCGCTTGACTCATCTGTCGCGGTCAAAATCGAGATATTGGATGAAGACGACGATGCTGATGATCGTGCAGACCTAATACCAGGTGGCGATAGAAACCTAGATTTGATTGTTAGTGTTCGAGACTGCTTCAACCTGATTTCCGGAGCCATTACGGGCGATGCGACAGGCAATTGTGGTGTTACGCTGACTACTGCTGGTAATGGTAGTGATAATGCAGAAATCCAAATTAAGATAATGGTCGCAGATATCTAGCATCTTGAGCAACAGATACTATCAGGTAATAAGGTGAGATTATCTCTGCTCTGTAGATGGAAAGACCTGTGCCTCCCTGCCAGCCGCTACAGTGGGTGTGTCAAGCATATTCTTGTGTACGAGACACTGTTCAATCTTGCTAGGGAACATGTGATTGACTTGGTAGCAATTGTAAACGGCCGTTGTCCTCCAACCCTAAACCTATTTGGCTGCATCATACCGCACAAAAGCCAAAATTTTGTAGTCTGGCTGCAAAACTTGTCAGTGGAGGCCTCGTGTTTTTATTTTTGCATCTGGTAGCTCTACCAGCACACGGAGCCTCCCCTTTCGGGTTGCGGATAATCTCACGTGATCACCCGATCCGCCAGCACATACGATTGCAATAACGCAAGTTAATTTAAGTATACGGTATTTAACGCGCTCTTTTCCCCCACCCCAACAGAGTTCCCTAATTTGCGCTATACTCTGCCAAGAAATACCAAGTGATTGAATCAATAGAGGAGAGACGCTTATGGAAACCTTTGCCGCAATCCGCACCATCTTGGCCGTCCGTGCCTACCAAGACAAACCCATCCCGCCCGACACCGTCCACCGCATTGTCGAGGCCGGCCATCTCACGGGCAGCAGCATGAACAAGCAGCCGTGGCACTTTATCATCATCCAAGACCCCGCTATGCTGCAACAGCTGGGAAGCATCGCCCGCAGCGGTACTTATATCGCCCAAGCCCCCCTTGCCATCGTTGTCGCTATTGAGAAGGCATCACGTTTTG
>JAGQGA010000260.1 GCA_020432595.1 Anaerolineales bacterium
TCACCAGATGGTGTGCCATCTGTTTGTTGGCCGTCAAAGGATGCCACGGTGCGTCCCCAATTTGCCGCAACCCCGCCCCGCCGCCGCCGGTCATGAGGTACAAAATCCCCCCTTCGTCAAAAGAGGCCAGCCCGCCTTCGCGCATTGGCTTGAGCCGTTCGTAAAAGTTGATGTCGCCGCTAATGACCACATCCACATCGTGGGCTTCAAACAGAGGCACCAGCGAGCTGGTTAGCGAGCTGTTGATCTTGAGCGTTTGGCTGATATTGGTGTAGTAGGGAGCCGGGTGCAGGACGACAAATTTCCACGGCTGCTGGCTGTTAGCGAGGTCGCTGTCGAGCCACGCATATTGGCGGCTGCCCGCTTCATACGGCAAATCCCCGGCCAGCACCGTAAAATGGGCGTTGGCGTAGTCGAAGCTGTAGTACATCTCTGCTTCCAGCGGGTCTGCGGCTCCGTTGCTGGGGTTGACAAACACATCCACAAACGACTGTCCGCCCAGATAATCCATGTCGTGGTTGCCAATGGCGGGGGCGATCCAGACGGAGGAGAGCAGGTCATCGTAAACCTGGAAAAATCGCTCTTCGAGATAGGCATAGCTGGCGCGGGGATAGGCATAGTCGCCAGCATGGAGGATGAGGTCGGGCTGGATTTGCTGCAGCCGTTCGACCACGCCGTTGCGCCCCAGGTTTTCTTTGCGGCTGTCGCCGATGGCGGCAAAGCGAAAGGTGGTGGCGCTGGCTGGTTTGCCGCTGCGAACGGTGGCGATGCCGTGGGGGGTGAGGTTTTCGCCGTTGGTGAAGATGCGGTACTGATAGAGGGTGTCGGGTGTCAGGTTGGTGAGGGTGGTTTCGTGGACGTAGTAGGCATCGTAGGGGGGGGCATCGGGGGTGGTGAGCAGGGTGGTGGTGGAAACGGCCGTTTTCCCCAAACTCCCCACCCCGTAGGCCACATAGCTTTCCCCAGCCTCGGCCGTTGTCCAGACGATGGTCAGTGCCGTGGGCTGCAGGTTCTGCACATATGGCTTCCGCAGCAACACGGTCGTGTCGGCGTTGGTACCCTGATACAAAAGCCCCGTGAGCAATAAAATAATGCCTGCAATGCTAACCTTGACGTGTATTTTCATTGTTTGCGTTTGCCGAATAGAGAGATGGCTATGTTGCCTAACCGCTCCGCTACCCCAAATAATCTCCAACCTCAATATCAAAAGACTCAACGTTGAAAAGCTGTGCCCTACAGTTTTATGGAGACGTAGCCTGACTTGCTCCATGATACCGCTTCGCTAGGTATAACGAATACCACTTAAGGTTTGGCTTACTGTCAGACAGACTTTTGCACAATGGCAGAAATACAGTACCATAGTACCAAGGAAATGGACGGGCGATAGCTTACGTCGCCATCACGGGGTGTCATTGACGCGACGTATGGTTTACGGAGGCAGATAGATGGGCATCGTTATTCGGTAATTTCTGGTTCTTTTTGGTAGAGTTTATTCAAAAAAAGGACGCGCTGAACGGCGCGTCTTTTTTGTGGGGGTGGTGGTACAATCCTGCTATGTTTGCTGAGTTGGTGATCAATGTTGAGGTTCCGCTGGAAGGAACGTTCCACTATGACGTGCCGCGTGATTTGGCGGCGCAGCTTCAGGTGGGGCAGTTGGTGGAGGTGGAGTTTGGGCGGCGGCTGGCGCAGGGAATTGTGGTGGCCTTTGCCGAGGAAGCACCGGTGGAGGAGACCAAGCCGATCATTGCCCTAATTGACGAGGAGCCGGTGGTGCGCCCGTGGCAAATTCAGGTGGCGCAGTGGATGAGCGAGGCGTATTTAACGCCGCTGAATGCGTGTTTGCGGCTGATGCTGCCGCCGGGGCTGACGCGCTGGGCGGATGTGATTGTGGATGTGAACCCGCGCTGGGACGGCAACGGCCGTTTAACCGACACCCAAAAACAGCTCATCACCCTGCTGCGCGAGAAAGGCGACCTGCGCGGGCGGCAGATTAACCGGGTGTTGGGGGGAAAGTCGAACTGGAAAACGGCCGTTAATCAGCTTGCCCAGCGTGACATTGTGCGGAAAGCTACCGTCCTTGACCCACCCCGCATTCGCCCCAAGCAGGTGCGGACGGCCGAGTTGATTGCCAGCGAAGAGCGCATTTGGCAGGTCGCGGATCAACTTGGCAAGCGCAGCAAAAAGGCGGATGTGGTGCAGTTTTTGGCGCAGAGTAAGGATCCGCTGCCGGAAGAAACGGCCGTTCTTGCCGCCACCGGAGCCAGCGAAAGCCACCTCGCCGCCCTCGCCACCGACCACCTCATCACCCGCACCCCCGCCCAAACCATCGCCATCCCCCTCGTCGCTCCCGACGACATTGACCCCACCCTCCGTCCCCTTTTTATCCAACTCCCCGCCCCAATCTCCCAATCTCCCAATCTCCAATCCCCAATCCCTTGGGATGATCTGGCTACCAACAACCAAATTCAACTTTTGCACGAACCCGCCACCCTTGGCCTCGCCATACCTCCCAAACAGGTGCTTGCGGAACTGTTTGCCCAGCGCGGCGGGCAGGTTTATTGGCGGCTGCTGCGGCTGCTGCAACAAGCCGCCCAGCCAATGGAAATTAGCCAGCTTTACGCCGAAACGGGGGCCAATTTGCAGCACCTGAAAAAGCTGGTCAAGCTCGACCTCATTCGGTTGGGCGACCAAGAAGTGTGGCGTGACTCGCTGGCTGACCGTGACTTCGTGCCGGCCGAGCCGCCACCGCTGACCCGTGACCAGGCGCGGGTGTGGGGACGGCTGAAGGTGGGGATGATTGAAACCCAAGATGCCTTTGCCCGTGAAGGGGCTGCCAGCGGTGAAGGAGCCGCGCCGCCGGTGCTGCTGCACGGGGTGACGGGCAGCGGCAAGACGGAAATTTACATGCGGGCGATTGATTTTGCCCTCCGCTCTGGGCAGCAGGCGATGGTGCTGGTGCCGGAAATTGCCCTCACGCCGCAGACGGTGCGCCGTTTTGCCGCCCGTTTTCCCGGCCGCGTGGCGGTGATGCACAGCCGCCTCAGCGATGGGGAACGGTATGACACTTGGCGGCGGGCGCGGGCGGGGCTATTTGATATTGTCGTGGGGCCGCGCAGCGCGTTGTTTATGCCGTTTAAAGAGTTGGGGGTGATTGTGCTGGATGAGGAGCATGACCCTAGCTACAAGCAAACGCCGCCGGTGCCTGCTCCTTACTACCACGCCCGCGAGGTGGCGATGGCGGCCGGCCGACTGACGGGGGCAACGGTCATCATGGGCAGCGCCACACCGGATGTGGTGACGTACCATTTGGCGCGTGGTGGGCGGTATCAACTGCTGGAGTTGCCCAAGCGGGTAATGGGGCATCGGCAGCGGATTGAGGGGCAGGCGTTGCGGCTGCAAATTGAGAGTGCGTATCGGCAAACGGCCGTTGATCCCGACGACGCCCTCACCATTCCCCTCCCCCCCATCCAGGTGGTGGATTTGCGCCATGAACTGCGGGCGGGCAATCGCTCCATTTTCAGTCGCGCCCTTGACAAGGCCCTGACCGAGACGCTGGATCGCGGCGAGCAAGCCATTTTGTTCCTCAACCGGCGCGGCACCGCCACCTTTGTGATTTGCCGCGACTGCGGCCACGTTTTAACCTGCCCTCGCTGCGACATGCCGCTGACCTACCACCGTCCGCGAATGCTGCTGGCGTGCCACCACTGCGGCCGGCAGGAGCCACCACACAGCGATTGCCCCCAGTGCGGCTCCAAGCGGATTCGCTATTTTGGGCTGGGGACGGAGAAAGTGGAAGAGGAAGTGCAGCAGCGGTGGCCCAATGCCCGTATCACCCGTTGGGACACCGACACGACGGCGGGGCGGGATACGCATGAGACGCTGCTGGCGAGCTTTATCAACCAGGAGGCTGACGTGTTGGTGGGGACGCAGATGATTGCTAAGGGGCTGGATTTGCCGCTGGTGACGCTGGTGGGGGTCATCTCGGCCGATGTGTCGCTGGGGTTGCCGGATTATCGCACCGGGGAGCGGGCGTTCCAGCTTTTGGCGCAGGTGGCGGGGCGTGCCGGGCGCGGTCTGCTGGGTGGGCGGGTGATTATTCAGACGTACCAGCCGGATCATTACGCGGTGCGGGCAGCGGCGGAGCATGATTACGCCAGCTTTTACATTGACGAGATTCGCTTCCGCACCCAGCATTCGCTGCCGCCGTTTCGCCGCATGGCGAAGCTGGTGCTGGTAGACCCGGTGAATGAGCGGGGGAAGTTTGCGGCGGAGCAGTTGGCGCGGGGGCTGCGGCAGCACGTGCGCGAGAAGGCACTGTCGGCTACCGAGGTGCTGGGGCCAACGCCCCCCTTTTTTAGCCGTGTAGACGGCCGTTTTCGCTGGCAAATTCTGCTGCGAACCCCCAACCCCACCCGCCTGCTGGCCGACTTCCCCATCCCTCACCCGTGGCAGGTAGACATTGACCCGGTCTCTATTTTGTAAAAAAATGGGACGCAGATTTTCCTGATGTGCCTGATCAAGAATCAATCAGGTGAATCAGGAAAATCTGCGTCCTAATTCTTAGAATACCCCCGCCAGGACTTGAACCTGAATTTATCGCTTAGGAGGCGATCGTTCTATCCATTGAACTACGAGGGCATAGGTAGGTTATTATAACAAAGGATGGCAAAGGAAACGACTGGCGGGATGTATCCATTTTTTGTGTATGGGACGCTGCGGCCGGGGCAGCCGAATGCGGTGTTGTGGGATGGGTGTGAGGAGCGGATGGAGGGGGCGGTGTTGGAGAACGGCCGTTTATACAGCCTTGGTCATTATCCGATGCTGATTGAAGCAGAGGATGGCGTGGTGAAAGGGACGCTGCTGACTATCCAGCACGCTAAATACGATTTGGTGCTGGCGCGGTTTGATTGGTTGGAGGCGGGGGCGTATCGTCGGCTGTTGTGGCGTGTTTTAACGGAAAACGGCCGTTTGGCTGAGGCGTGGGTATATGTAGGGCATCCCAGCTATGTGGTCAACCGTCCCCTGATTGCTGATGGCGATTGGTGTGGTTACATAAGATAAGGGCAGTAGAGACGCAAAATTTTGCGTCTACAGACATGGTTGACGGATCAACTAAATCGAGTATTATCACCCAGTAATTAGCCCACACATTTCCCAAATTTATTTATAGAAACAAAAGGCGCGGCAATCGTTGTGATGGTGGCTTGGCTTGGGCTGGGAAGCTGGCGATTGTCGGATTGGTAAAGCAAGAGATGAAACGAGTTGGTGTATTAACAAGCGGCGGTGACGCGCCGGGAATGAACGCGGCTGTACGGGCAGTGGTGCGGACGGCGCTGGATCGCGGAGCGGAAACATTTGCTATTTACGATGGCTATCAGGGAATGTATGAGGGGGGGGATAAAATCCGCCCCATTGATTGGCGCAACGTAGGCGGGATTTTGAACAAAGGGGGAACGATTATTGGCACAGCCCGGTGCGATATTTTTCGCACGCGACCGGGGCGCAGCCAGGCGGTTTATAACTTGTTGACCCAGGGTATTGACCGTTTGGCAGTGATTGGTGGCGACGGCAGCCTAACGGGGGCCAATTTGCTGCGGCAGGAGTGGCCGGAATTGGTGGCGGAGCTGGTGGAAAACGGCCGTATTCACCCCGAAATGGCGGAAAAACATTCGCAATTGACGGTGGTGGGGCTGCCCGGCTCCATTGACAACGACATTTATGGCACTGACATCACCATTGGAGCCGACACGGCGCTAAAGCGGATTACCGATGCCATTGATGCTATTACCTCGACTGCGGCCAGCCACCAGCGCACCTTTGTGGTGGAGGTGATGGGGCGGCGTTGTGGCTATCTGGCGATGATGGGGGCGATTGCATCTGGAGCAGACTGGGCGCTCATTCCCGAAAGCCCACCCAATTTGGATAATTGGGAAGACAAGATGTGTGAGGTGCTGCGGAAGGGGCGGCAAAACGGCCGTCGGGACAGTATTGTGGTGGTGGCTGAGGGGGCACAGGATCGAAAAGGCAACCCGATTACCAGCAGTTATTTGCGGCAGGTGCTGGAAGACAAGATGGGCGAAGATACCCGTGTGACCATTTTGGGTCACGTGCAGCGGGGTGGTGCGCCCACCTGCTTTGACCGCAACTTAAGTACGATTTTGGGATCCGCTGCGGTGGATGTGCTGCTGTCGGAAAGCTACACGGGGCAGGGACACTTGATGGGGCTGCGGGGCAACCGACCCACGCTGACGCCGCTGGATGAATGCTTACAGCAAACCAAGGCGATTGGCGAAGCCTTGAAAAACTGTGATTTTGATACGGCGATGAATCTGCGGGGGAATGGATTTAAGGAGGCGTTTCAGACGCTGCGAACATTGGTGCGGTCGCTGCCCCGTGACCCAGAACCAGGGCAGCGGCGGCTACGGATGGGGGTGTTGAATGCGGGAGCACCTGCGCCAGGGATGAATACGGCCGTTCGCGCCGTGGTGCGGCTGGGGCTGGATCGCGGCCACATTATGATGGGGATTTCCAACGGGATACGCGGGCTGATTGAAGGTAGCATTGAAGAGTTCAACTGGATGAGTGTCAACGGCTGGGCGCATGTTGGTGGCTCGGAACTGGGGTCAAATCGTCACCTGCCGGAAGGAAGCGATTTTTACGCCATTGCCCGCAACATTGAAGAACACGGGCTACAAGGTTTGGTGGTCATTGGTGGCTGGTCGGCTTATCAGGCGGCACTGCAACTGCATGAGCAGCGACATATTTTCCCGGCGTTTAACATTCCCATTGTTTGTGTGCCCGCCACCATTGACAATGATTTGCCGGGAGCAGAGTTAAGCATTGGAGCCGACACGGCGTTGAACAACATCATGGAAGCGGTGGACAAGATCAAACAGTCGGCGGTGGCATCGCGGCGTGTGTTTGTGGTGGAGGTGATGGGGAATAAATGTGGCTATTTGGCGTTGATGAGTGCCATTGCCACCGGAGCGGAGCGTGTGTACCTGCATGAAGAGGGGGTGACGCTGAAGGATTTGGAGCGGGATGTGACTCAGCTTATTCGTGGTTTTAAGCAAGGCAAGCCGCTGGGGCTGGTGATTCGCAGCGAGGGCGCGAATGAGACTTATACCACAGATTTTATCAAGGCGTTGTTTGAAGAAGAGGGGCGACATCTGTTTAACGTGCGGAAGGCGGTGTTGGGACATTTGCAGCAGGGGGGGGATCCTACGCCTTTTGACCGTATTTTGGCGACGCGGTTTGCTGCTAAAAGCATTGCTCATTTGGAGGAACAGATTGAGCAGCCGGAGCCGCGCAGCGTCTGTTTGGGGCAGGTTGGTGGGCTGTTTAGCTATACCAATTTGGAAGATGTGCCGCGTATGATTGACAAAAAAAATGGCCGACCGAAAAAGCAGTGGTGGCTGAGTTTGCGGGGTATGGCGCGAATTTTGGCGCAGCCAGGTTCGACAATAACGGCTGAATGAGCG